>NZ_NJGF01000037.1:0-38075 GCF_002209985.1 Bacillus sp. K2I17 | reverse complement strand
GTTTTGTTTAGAGTTTTGTTGTTGATTCTGATCTGAGTCGTTTTGTTTAGAGTTTTGTTGTTGATTTTGATCTGAGTCATCTTGTTTAGAATGTTGTTGTTGATTCTGATCTGAGTCGTTTTGTTTAGAATGTTGTTGCTGCTGATCCTGAGAAGGCTCTTTGTGTTCCTCTTTTTTTTGCTCGCTATTGCTATCTTTATTATGTTTCATACTTCTAGTCTGTTCTTTGTTATCATTCTCTTGGTTGTTAGGGTGTTGCTCCGAGTTATCTGTTTCGTTTTTCTCTGTCGTATTTGATTTTTTTTTCTTACGTAGCCAATTCCAAATCATATGTATGCCCTCTTTGATTGTGTAATATAATGCTATTTTGTGGCTAATTTTGTATATTATTCATTTATTTATGAAAAGAAGGAGGAGATTAGTTTGCATAGAAAAAATCCTTTAGTAAGCAGCAGTTCATACTATGGCGGGAAGAGGGCGAGTCTGTGCAATTTGTAAAAAAGGAAAAGTTTTTTTTAAGAGAGTTTACGTTTGAAAATGGTAGGGGAATTCCTGTTCAAATGGGGTATGAGACGTATGGTACTTTAAATAGAGAAAGGTCAAATGCGATTTTGGTATGCCATTATTTTAGTGCAACGAGTCACGCGGCAGGGAAATATACAGCGCATGATGAGGAGTCTGGTTGGTGGGATGGTTTAATTGGACCGGGAAAAGCAGTTGATACAAATAAATATTTTGTTATATGTACTGATAATCTTTGTAATGTGCAGGTTAAGAACCCTTATGTGTTTACAACGGGACCGAAATCGATTCATCCGAAAACTGGAGATGAATATGCGATGGATTTTCCGGTTTTTACATTTCTTGATGTAGCTCGTGTGCAATATGAGTTAATAAAAGATATGGGAATCTCAAGGTTACATGCTGTAATGGGACCGTCAGCTGGTGGGATGATTGCGCAGCAATGGGCTGTTCATTATCCTCATATGGTAGAGCGGATGATTGGTGTTATTACGAACCCGCAAAATCCAATTATTACGTCGGTAAATGTAGCGCAAAATGCAATTGAGGCTATTCAACTGGATCCAAGTTGGAAGGGCGGAAAATATGGAGAAGAGCAGCCAATGAAGGGACTTCATTTAGCAAATAGAATGATGTTTATGAACGCATTTGATGAGCATTTTTATGAAACGACATTCCCTCGTAATAGTGTAGAGAAAGAACCTTATGGAACATTTGTTGCATTAACATCATTTGAGAAAGAAATAAATAAAGTGACATATAGAAGTATAGAATTAGTAGATGCAAATTCGTGGATATACACTGCGAAAGCAGTTTTATTACATGATATTGCGCATGGATTTTCGTCTTTAGAAGAGGCGCTTTCTAACATAGAAGCAAATGTACTTATGATTCCGTGCAAACAAGATTTGCTTCAGCCGTCACGTTATAATTATAAAATGGTAGACATTTTGCAAAAACAAGGGAAGTATGCGGAAGTTTATGAGATAGAAAGTATAAATGGGCATATGGCAGGAGCATTTGATATTCATTTATTTGAAAAGAAAGTTTATGAATTTTTAAATCGGAGAGTATCTAGTTTGGTGTAGAAAATAAATGGTGTGAAAAAGGTGCGATATATGTAGTAGGCACCTTTTTTTACATGATTTGTAGACGGAAAATATATGTGGCAATTGCTATACCGAAGAATGCGATACTAAGCAATAGAAATAAGAATGACATTTCTTGTGGTGATTTTATCTTTTTATTATTCTTCATACTAAGTGCAATAATTGCGGCGATTAAGAAAATGATGCCCGTAATGAAAAGAAAAAGTGTCATTTTCATTGGCTCCTTTCATAAAACAAGTATATTGAGGATACAATGCACGAGTTATGTTTGTAAAGAATAAGTTTTGCGAGAAAATTGAGAAATAAAATTTCCATTCTTTGCGTTCTTTCTTTCGCATGCTAAAATTGACTAGATATGCTTGTTTAAGGAAGAGACTAAAGGTTTTATTGTATATAAGGAGGAACGACATATGACAGAAGTTAAAACAATTACTACAGAAGAAGTGCAAGAGCGTTTAGAAAATGGAGAAACGTTATTTTTAGTAGACGTAAGGGAAGATGAAGAAGTAGCGGCAGGGAAAATTCCAGAAGCTGTACATATTAAAATGGGTGATATCCCAAATAAAGTAGATTTCTTTGATAAAGAGAATGAATATATCTTTATTTGTCGCTCGGGAATGCGCAGTGAAAATGTATGCCATTATTTAAATGAGCAAGGATTTAAAACAATGAACATGGTTGGCGGTATGCTTCAATATGAAGGTGAAACGAAATAAGTAGCTAAAAAAACTTGAAACGTGTTTGTTTCAAGTTTTTTTCTTTTGCATACAGTGTACAAAAGGGGGATAGGTAAATGGGGATTAACTTGCGGAAAGTAAAAATTATTAATAATACAGGGGCTGTTAATGTCGGTGACTGTTATGATATCTCACCTTTAGCTGTAGCAAAAATATATGCAGGTGCTGGAGGATCGAGTGCGGCTATTTTTTTAAATGGGAAAAGGCAGCCAGAAGCGGTGATTCGAACATCAGTATTTCTTCCGCCATTAGCAACGAGTACACGTACATTAGGTTCATAGAGGAAAGGTAGAGTGTAATTATGCCTGCTCATATAAAAGAGTTTGTTATTGTGAATAACACTGGGAATATATTTACTGGTGATAATTTGAGTGATACGTCATTTACTGCTACGAAATCGTATAGTGGCTCAATGGGGTGCACTTGGATCGACGTTGTTACAGTAATAGGGACGGAGACGAAGCTTTGTTTACAGCCGGGTGATTCGGTGACGACAACATATACAAGAGGCACTCCTGCCGGTACTGTAACAGGAACAAATATGGGGCAAAGTGTAAATGCATCGAGTATAGCACAAGCTGTCCCTAATACAGATAATATGGATTCAATTGCTGGACTCCCTTAAGGATTTAAGGGAGTTTTTATTATTTCAAATAAAAATAGTCTTTGAGTTTGTTTTTGTAAATACATATTAAGAAGAAGAGGTTTGTTTAATGTAAAAAAGATGGTGTGCAGGTGGTGAAAGTGTGAGAGAGCGCGATAAAAAACATTCATTAAACTCTAATTTCAGAATTTCACCAAATCTTATTGGTCCTACCTTTCCACCCGTTCCAACGGGATTTACTGGCATTGGGATTACTGGCCCAACCGGTCCCCAAGGTCCGACTGGCCCTCAAGGACCAAGAGGATTACAAGGTCCGATGGGGGAGATGGGCCCGACAGGACCTCAAGGTGTGCAAGGGATACAAGGACCAGTTGGACCAATAGGTGCAACAGGACCAGAAGGACAGCAGGGGCCGCAAGGATTGAGGGGAGCACAGGGAGCTACAGGAGCGACAGGACCAGAAGGAGTGCAAGGGTTGCAAGGTCCGATTGGTCCAACAGGAGCGACTGGGGCACAAGGTATACAGGGGATACAGGGGTTACAAGGTCCGATTGGAGCGACTGGACCTGAGGGACCTCAAGGAATTCAAGGTGTGCAAGGGGTACCAGGTGCAACAGGTCCACAAGGAATACAAGGGGCACAAGGGATACAAGGGGCACAAGGACCGAGTGGAAGTGCGGGGACAACAGGAGCAACTGGTCAAGGGGTTACAGGCCCAACTGGAATAACAGGTCCAACAGGGATAACGGGTCCATCTGGAGGACCACCAGGTCCGACGGGGGCAACTGGTGCGACAGGTCCAGGAGGTGGACCGAGTGGAAGTACAGGTGCGACGGGAGCGACGGGAAATACAGGGGTAACAGGAAGTACAGGTGTAACTGGAGTAACGGGAAATACAGGACCGACTGGAAGTACAGGAGAAACAGGAGCACAGGGATTGCAAGGAATACAAGGGATTCAAGGGCCAATTGGACCAACAGGTCCAGAAGGTCCGCAAGGTATTCAAGGTATTCCGGGTCCGACGGGCGTAACTGGTGAACAAGGAATACAAGGAGTTCAGGGAATTCAAGGGATAACGGGAGCAACAGGAGATCAAGGTCCACAAGGTATACAGGGAGCTATAGGGCCTCAAGGTGTAACAGGAGCAACAGGAGATCAAGGTCCACAAGGAATACAAGGAGTACCGGGTCCAACAGGAGAAACGGGCCCACAAGGAGTTCAAGGAATACAAGGTACGATGGGTGATATAGGAGCAACAGGCCCAGAAGGCCCAGAAGGACTTCAAGGTCCGCAAGGAATACAAGGAGTGCCAGGACCAGCTGGAGCAACAGGTCCAGAGGGCCCACAAGGAATACAAGGAATTCAGGGGCCAGTAGGAACAACAGGACCAGAAGGCCCACAAGGAATACAGGGAATACAAGGGATTCAAGGTGTAACAGGAGCAACAGGAGCACAAGGAGCAACTGGAATTCAAGGTGTACAAGGGAATATAGGTGCAACAGGTCCAGAGGGCCCGCAAGGAGTGCAAGGTACTCAAGGGGAAATAGGCCCAACAGGTCCAATGGGAACACAGGGCGTGCAAGGTATTCAAGGAATTCAAGGTCCAACGGGTGCGCAAGGAGTGCAGGGGCCACAGGGAATTCAAGGGGGGCAAGGTCCAACCGGAGTAACAGGAGATACGGGTGTAACCGGAGCGACAGGGGAAGGAACTACAGGCCCGACAGGAGTAACCGGTCCAACAGGGGTAACTGGTCCTTCTGGAGGACCAGCAGGACCGAGTGGTCCAACGGGGCCATCAGGTCCGACAGGAGTGACAGGTCCATCCGGTGGACCACCTGGACCAACAGGAGCAACCGGTGTGACAGGAGCAACTGGAGATACCGGTGCGACAGGCTCAACTGGAGTGACAGGAGCGACAGGAGAAACAGGAGCAACTGGTGTGACGGGCTTACAGGGACCCCAAGGAATTCAAGGTGTTCAAGGAGAAATAGGTCCAACCGGTCCGCAAGGTGTTCAAGGTCCCCAAGGGATACAAGGAGTAACGGGAGCAACGGGAGATCAAGGCTCACAAGGAACCCAGGGCCCGCAAGGAATCCAAGGCCCAACCGGTCCACAAGGAGTACAAGGAGATCAAGGCTCACAAGGGATTCAAGGTGCGACAGGAGCAACAGGAGCACAAGGTCCACAGGGAATTCAAGGAATCCAAGGAGTGCAGGGGCCGACCGGTCCACAAGGCCCAACAGGAATTCAAGGTGTTCAAGGAGAAATAGGTCCAACCGGTCCGCAAGGCGTGCAAGGGTTGCAAGGTCCACAAGGCCCGACAGGGGATACGGGAGCTACTGGTTCACAAGGTCCACAAGGAATTCAAGGTCCACAAGGAATCCAAGGCCCAACGGGATCCACTGGAGCAACAGGTTCACAAGGCCCAACAGGGGACACAGGTCCAACCGGTTCGCAAGGGATCCAAGGTCCAACCGGTCCAACTGGAGCTGGAGCAACCGGGTCCACTGGAGCAACGGGTGTGACCGGAGTTAGTACAACTGCAACGTATGCATTTGCGAATAATACATCAGGAACCGCTATTTCCGTTTTATTAGGTGGTACAAATGTACCATTACCGAACAATCAAAATATTGGACCAGGAATTACCGTTAGCGGAGGAAATACCGTATTTACGGTTGCGAATGCGGGGAATTACTATATAGCTTATACAATAAATTTAACAGCCTCTTTACTTGTAAGTTCTCGTATAACTGTAAATGGCAGTCCGCTTGCAGGAACAATAAATTCACCAGCAATAGCTACAGGTTCATTTAATGCGACAATAATTGCTAATTTACCTGCTGGAGCTGCCATTAGTCTGCAGTTATTTGGATTAGTTGCAATAGCTACATTATCTACGGCAACGCCAGGAGCTACTCTAACTATTATTAGACTAAGTTAATAGGAAGAAAACCTTGGGCTTTTATGCTTCAAGGTTTTTTATCCTGTTATTTGTAGGTAGTCTAATTGGTTAGGAAAGTTTCACTTTATTCACTTAAGCAAAAACATCGCAGTTCGAAAATATATTATAATAGAATGAAAAGAGAGAAATTTGACAGAAAGGGAGGGTGGCGATGCAGGAGATGGTTACAGATTTTTTTGGACGCCCACTTCAAGATTTGCGCATATCTGTCATTGATCGTTGCAATTTTAGATGTACATATTGTATGCCAGCGGAAGTTTTTGGGCCAGATTATGCTTTTTTGAAAGATGAGTTTTTACTGACGTTTGATGAAATTGAGCGTTTGGCAAAACTATTTGTTAGCATCGGTGTACGAAAAATTAGACTTACTGGTGGCGAGCCACTACTGCGTAAAGATTTAACAAAACTTATTGCTCGTCTCGTGAAAATTGAAGGGTTAGTAGATATAGGGTTAACGACAAATGCAATTCATTTAACGAAACAAGCAAAAGCATTAAAAGAAGCTGGATTACATAGAGTAAATGTTAGTTTGGATGCAATAGATGACGATGTATTTAAGGACATTAATGGCCGGAATATCAATACGAAACCTGTTATAAAGGGAATTATGGCTGCAAAAGAGGCCGGGCTTGATGTAAAGGTAAATATGGTTGTGAAAAAAGGGATGAATGAACATCAAGTACTTCCGATGGCTGCTTATTTTAAAGAGCAAGGAATCACACTTAGGTTTATTGAGTTTATGGATGTTGGTAGTACAAATGGATGGAACTTTGATCAAGTCGTTACAAAGCAAGAATTAATTGAAATGATTCATAGTGTGTATCCACTTGAGCCAGCTGAAGCGCATTATTTCGGTGAAGTTGCGAAGCGATATCGTTACGTTGGAACAAATATCGAAGTCGGTTTTATTACTTCTGTTTCAGAGTCATTTTGTTCCTCTTGTACGAGAGCAAGAATTTCGGCAGATGGAAAGTTTTATACTTGCTTATTTGCGACAGAAGGATTGGATGTAAGGGAACTTCTTAGAGGAAATCTTTCGGATAATGAGTTAGTAAGCGTTATACAAGATGTATGGATGAATAGAAAAGACAGGTATTCGGATGAACGGACAGAAGAAAGTGCAAAGAATCGTCCGAAAATTGAAATGTCTTATATAGGAGGATAAGAAAGGGGGCTATCGTATGCAGGAGCGATATTCAAGACAAATATTATTTTCTGGTGTTGGAGAAGAAGGTCAGAGAAAAATTAGAGAGAAGCATGTGCTTATTATCGGCGCTGGTGCTCTCGGGGCAGCGAATGCAGAAGCAATTGTTAGAGCAGGTGTTGGCAAAATAACAATTGCGGATCGTGATTATGTAGAATGGAGTAATTTACAAAGGCAACAATTATATACAGAAGAAGATGCAAAGCAATATAAACCAAAGGCGGTAGCAGCAGCAGAGCATTTACAAGCGATTAATTCTGAGGTGAAAATAAATCCGGTTGTGACTGATGTAACAGTGCAAGAAATGGAAGAGCTAGTGAATGATGTAGATTTAATATTAGATGCGACAGATAATTTTGAAACGCGTCTTCTTATTAATGATATTTCACAAAAGTATAATATTCCGTGGATATATGGTGGTTGTGTCGGAAGCTACGGAGTAACGTATACAATTTTACCAGGAAAAACACCGTGTTTCCGCTGTTTAATGGAACATCCAGCGAGCGGGGCAACATGTGATACGGCTGGTATTATACAGCCGGCAGTACAATTAGTAGTTGCGCATCAAATAACGGAAGCGCTGAAAATATTAGTAGAAGACTATGGGGCACTTCGCGAAACGATGTTATCGTTTGATCTTTGGAATAATCAACAGATGGCATTTAAAGTGAATAGGCAGAAAAAAGACACATGTTTATCTTGCGGAAGATTACGTACATATCCGAGTTTAACATTTGAAGCACAAACAAAAACAGAAGTGTTATGTGGCCGAAATACAGTACAAATCCGTCCAGGTGTGCGGAATGAATTTAATTTAGAAGAAATTAAAAAGCGCTTACAAAGAAGTGTGGATGTAAAAGCTACTCCGTATTTATTATCATTTCCGGTGGAGGAATTTCGTTTTGTTTTATTTACAGATGGCAGGGCGTTCATTCATGGGACGAATGATATAAATATAGCAAAACGCTTATATGCAAGATATATAGGTTGAACCTAAAGGGAGCCCTTTAGGTTCAACGGAAAGAAGATTAAGACTTTCTCGTATAATCTCCACTTTTTCCACCTGTTTTTTCAAATAAGTAAGTTTCGCCAATAATCATACCTTTATCAACAGCTTTGCACATATCGTACACAGTAAGAGCTGTAGCGGAAGCGGCTGTTAAAGCTTCCATTTCAACACCGGTGCTACCTTCTGTTTTAACTTTTACTTCAATAAGTAATCGATATTGTTCTTCGGATTGTTTCCAATCGAAAGAAACGTCAACACCTTTTAATAATAAAGGATGGCACATTGGGATAATATCAGAAGTGCGTTTCGCAGCCATAATACCTGCGATTTGTGCAACTGCTAATACGTCACCTTTCCCAATTTCATTGTGAGAGATTTTATCGTAAATTTCTTTTGTAACGACAATGCTAGAGCACGCAATTGCTGTTCGAACGGTTGCTTTTTTGTCACTTATATCAACCATCTTCGCGCGTCCTTGGTCATTAAAGTGTGTGAATGAAGACATGGAATTCCTCCTTGAAGTAATTTTTATTTAATATATAAAGTTTAATCGAGATAAAAAAAATTGCAAATATGAGGTGAGAAACGATGATAGAAAAACGAATTCCAATTCAAGTTGCTGAGGCAGTAGAGAGAGTAATGGAATATGCGAAAAATGGTGAAGTAGAAGAGGTTTCTATTACGGAAAGTTACGGGAGAATTCTTGGGGAGGATGTTATCTCTGATCATGACGTTCCTCATTTCGATCGTTCTCCTTACGATGGTTTCGCGATTCGAGCAGAAGATACGAAAGAAGCAAATCAAGAGAATGCGATTGAGTTTGAAGTAATAGGAGAAATCGGGGCAGGATCTGTTTTTACAGAAGAAGTAGGACATTTTCAGGCGGTTCGTATTATGACAGGAGCAGCTATTCCAGAGGATTGTAATGCAGTCGTAATGCTAGAGTTGACGGAAGGTTTTGAGAAGAACGGAAAAACATATATGAAGGTAAAGCGTCCTTTTCATAGTGGTGACAATGTGTCATTTAAAGGAGAAGATATAAAGAAAAATCAAGTTCTCGTTCAGAAAGGTGTTGCAATTAATCCAGGTGTTGCCGCCTTATTAGCGACGTTTGGATATAGTACTGTGAAGGTTGTAAAACAGCCTGTTGTTGGTATTGTGACGACAGGAAGTGAACTGTTAGAGGTACACGAGTCGTTACAGCCGGGGAAAATTAGAAATAGTAACTCGTATATGATTGCCGCTCAAATTATGAAAGTCGGAGGGAAAGTGCGTTATTATGGCCAACTTGCTGACGAGTTAGATGCATGCTTTGCAGCTGTTCAATCAGCGATGAATGAGGTTGATATTTTAATTACAACAGGCGGTGTGTCGGTAGGAGATTATGACTACTTGCCAGCTATTTATGAAAGATTACAGGCGAATGTACTCTTTAATAAAATAGCGATGAGACCAGGAAGTGTAACGACAGTAGCTGAAGTTGATGGAAAGTTACTTTTCGGTTTATCAGGAAATCCGTCAGCTTGCTACGTAGGCTTTGAGCTATTTGTGCATCCGGTTATAAAAACATATTTGTATGCGAAAGAACCCCACGTATATAGAGCAGATGCTATTTTACAAAAAGATTTTCCGAAGCCAAATCCGTTTACTCGTTTTGTAAGAGCAAACGTGACAATCGTGGACGGGGCATTACAAGCGATGCCGGTCGGTTTAGATAAATCGAGTGCGGTCTCTTCACTCGCCGATGCGAATGCTTTTATTGTGTTGCCTGGAGGAACGAGAGGATTTGAGGCAGGGATGAAAGTATCTGTATTATTGTTAGAGCACGACGAGGGATGTGATTGGCCATGGGCAAAGCCCCTTCAATCTTACAAATAGTAGGATATCAAAATAGCGGAAAAACAACGCTTATTGAGAAAATTGTATATGCATTAGCTGAACGAAAAATGAAAGTTTCTACAATTAAGCATCACGGGCACGGAGGTTTTCCAGAAGTAGCGCAAAAAGATAGTGAAAGGCACCGAAAGGCTGGGGCTGTTGTCAGTAGTGTAGAAGGCGCTGGATTACTTTCACTGTCGTCATTAAGAGAGGAATGGTCCTTGCAAGAAATTATTCGCTTATATGAGTTTTTTGAAGTGGATACAATTTTAATAGAGGGCTATAAAAAAGAGAGCTATCCGAAAGTAGTATTACTTCGTTCTGCGGAAGACGTTGAACTTTTACATAAAGTAGAAAATATAGTAGCGGTTATTACGTGGCATGATGCACCTGCAAACTTACGAGAAGAATATAAAGTATTTCATATAACAGAAGAAGAGTTGTATATAGACTGGTTTATACAAACGGTAAGGAGTACGAAATGACAAATACGTATTATGAAGTAATTGATACAGAAATCTCGATTGAAGAGGTAGCAAAGAAGGTTATTCGCCGCGAATGCGGTGCTGTTACAACATTTATTGGAACGGTTAGGGAGTTTACGAAAGGGCGTCGTACATTATACTTAGAATACGTCGCTTACAAAACGATGGCAGAAAAGATGCTAGAGAAAATTGGTTCAGAAGTGAAAGAGAAGTGGCCAGGTACACACGTTGCAATTACACATCGCATCGGTACACTGCAAATTTCTGATATCGCGGTTGTTGTTGCTGTTTCAACACCGCATCGTAAAGCGGCCTATGAGGCGAATGAATACATTATGGAACGCATAAAACAAATTGTTCCGATTTGGAAAAAGGAGTTTTGGGAAGATGGAGACTCATGGATTGGTGATCAATTAGAAAAAACGCCATATCCGGCGGGAGAGCCTGGGAAGGAGCTATAAGTATGATTCGAGTATTATTATTTGCGCACTTGCAAGAAGAAGCAGGAACAAGTGAATTACAAATAGAGAAAGAAAATATTACGGTTGCAGAGTTAAAAGCTGTTGTTGCCAGAGAATATAATGTACCAGTTTCAGCGCCAATTATGGTTGCAATTAATGAAGAATATGCGAATGAAGATGATACGATCCGAGATGGTGATGTTGTTGCACTAATCCCACCAGTGAGCGGTGGTTAATATTGGATTCATTAAAACGACTTTCCTACATAGGGAAGTCGTTTTTTTATGGAAGTTTTGCGAACACTAACTTATAGAACAAGGAGGGTGTTATGAAAAAAATATGTGTAGTTATTACAATGCTATGTGCAATCTTTTTCTCTTCTCCAAGTGATTCTTTTGCGAAAGAATCGAGGGAGCAGCTGTTAGAGAGTGCATTATCAAATAGGTACTATTCAGTTATTAGACAAGTGACAGAAGATCAGTATGAATGTGCTTCCGTTATAAATATAAAACGTCTCGGTAAGAACGGTGAGTTCGTTCCTAGATTTGAAATTACGCTACAATTTCTTACGTTCCAAGGTGCACATAATCCGCCGAATGATAAAGTTACACTTATTTTGGAAGATTATTTAGATCACGTAAAAATAAAGAAGGTGGAGCGAGAAAAGAATGTTTCTGGTGCTATTGCAGAAAAAGTTTGTGAACGGGAAAAAGAAAAAATAAAAGCTCACTCTAATGATTCAGAGTGATAACTTATGACATTTAGTAAAGAAAGGTAATGAGCGATGGACATACTTTTAGCGATTTTACCGGCTATATTTTGGGGAAGTATTGTGCTATTTAACGTGAAACTGGGCGGGGGACCGTATAGTCAAACGCTCGGTACAACGTTTGGGGCACTTATTTTCTCGATTGTTGTTTATATTTTTATGAAGCCAGTATTAACTCCTACTGTTATTGGAGTTGGAATTGTGTCAGGTTTATTTTGGGCACTTGGTCAGGCGAATCAATTAAAAAGTATTGATTTAATGGGCGTTTCGAGAACGATGCCCATTTCAACAGGACTGCAATTAGTTGCGACGACTTTATTTGGAGTCATCGTATTTCATGAGTGGTCCACGACTATATCAGTCGTCCTTGGTGTTTTGGCTCTCGTTTGTATTATTATCGGTGTTATTTTAACATCACTTCAAAGTGAAGAAGAAAAGAGTGCAGAGCAGGCCGGGAATTTTAAAAGGGGCATTATCATTTTATTGATTTCAACAGTCGGTTATTTAGTTTACGTAGTAGTGATTAGGCTATTTAACGTAGATGGTTGGTCAGCTTTATTGCCACAAGCAGTTGGTATGGTGTTAGGGGGCGTTTTGCTTACGTTTAAACATCATCCATTTAATAAATATGCACTAAGAAATATTATCCCAGGATTAATTTGGGCAGCTGGAAATATGTTTTTATTCATTTCGCAGCCGCGTGTTGGAGTGGCAACAAGTTTTTCGCTATCGCAAATGGGAATTATTATTTCAACGCTTGGCGGGATTCTTATATTAGGTGAAAGAAAAACGAAACGCCAATTAACGGGGATTGTTGTCGGTATCGTTTTTATTATCGCAGCCGGAATAATGTTAGGTGTTGCAAAAAGTTAAAGGGGGTATTGAAATGTATAGTGATTTAGCAGGAAAAGTTGTCGTTATTACAGGATCAGCAACTGGTCTTGGAAGAGCGATGGGAGTACGGTTTGCTAAGGAGAAAGCAAAAGTAGTAATTAACTATCGCTCACGAGAGTCAGAAGCGCATGATGTATTAGAAGAAATAAAAAAAGTAGGCGGAGAAGCGATTGCTGTAAAAGGTGATGTGACAGTTGAATCTGATGTTGTGAACCTCATTCAATCTGCTGTGAAAGAGTTTGGTACGCTTGACGTTATGATTAATAATGCAGGGATAGAAAACGCGGTCCCGTCGCATGAAATGCCGTTAGAGGATTGGAATAAAGTAATCAATACAAATTTAACAGGTGCTTTTTTAGGAAGCCGTGAAGCGATTAAATATTTTGTAGAACATGATATTAAAGGTTCTGTTATTAATATGTCGAGTGTTCATGAGAAAATTCCGTGGCCACTATTCGTGCACTATGCGGCGAGTAAGGGTGGTATTAAACTGATGACAGAAACGTTAGCGTTAGAATATGCACCAAAAGGTATTCGAGTAAATAATATTGGGCCAGGTGCAATAAATACGCCAATTAATGCAGAAAAGTTTGCTGATCCTAAAAAACGTGCTGACGTAGAAAGTATGATACCGATGGGCTACATTGGAAAGCCGGAAGAAATTGCAGCAGTCGCAACGTGGCTCGCTTCATCAGAAGCGAGTTACGTAACTGGAATTACGTTATTTGCAGATGGTGGAATGACTTTATACCCGTCGTTTCAAGCAGGTCGCGGGTAATATAAAAGGACAAAGAGGTTTATCTCTTTGTCCTTTTTTCTGCAAAAAAAAATAGCGGTCGGCTATTTTAAATTTAATGATTAATTGTATCTTGAAGAAATTCTGTTGCTTGATGTTCAGAAACATTTTGCACAAGTGCAACTTCGCTAATCATCATTTTGCGTGCATTATCTAGCATTTGTTTTTCGCTCGCATTTAATGCTCTCTCTTTATTACGACGAAGTAAATCGCGAACAACTTCTGCGCTATCTTGCAGATTGCCGTTTTTCATTTTTTCCATATTCATTGTATATCTCTGTTTCCAGGAAAGTGATGTGTCTGATTCCCCGTTTTGAAATTCAAGAAGTATAACATCTAATGTACCTTTATCTACGATATAACGAATACCTGATTTTTGTAATTGATCCATAGGAAGCATTATTTGCATGTCTTTACTAATGATACGTATCACACAATATTGACGTGTTGTTCCTAATATTTCTTTCTCTTCAATGGCTTCGATGACTCCTGCGCCGTTCATTGGATAAACGATTTTATCGCCAATTTGAAACAAATCATCCACCTCCATATGTGGTAACCACTTTTAATGATAGCACAAGTGAGTGAAAATGTCAAATTTTATATAATACCATAATGTTGATATTATAGTCAATAAGTAAAAACTCTTTTTTTTTATATATTTTTTTGCTCTTATTTATTGATGATTTTTTTGAAAAATAGTACAGACGAAGAAAGAAGGCATATCCACTTATTTTTAAGCATAAAATGTAAAATCGCTAATACAATATACCTAAATCCGTTCTTTGCAAGGGAGGGAGAGAAGGTGGGGCGCACAATAAGAATTGATATTACAAATAAAGTTGTAGCTAAATTTAGACCGGATTATTTGGAATTATATACGAGTAAATTTATGATAGGTAAGTTTTATGTCTATACTGAAGGTAAACAATATGTGTTAGAAGACGGATATATATATGAAGACGGAAAATTTTATCGCATCATAGATACGCACCGTGGCAATAATCAAGCGGCGGAGGGCTGCGATCTAGGATGGTGTTAACATGATTCGTGTGAAAGTGTTTGATGAAAGTCACGAAAAAGACTTAGAAGACGCTGTAAATGTTTTTTTGAAAAAGATTGATGATAGTAATTTTGTAGATATTAAGTACCAAGTCGGTGTTTCCATTAATGATGACGAAAACCAAATTTATTGTTTTTCAGCAATGATCGTTTATAAAGCATAAAAAAGAGCTGGGTGAGCCAGCTCTTTTTTATGTTTTATGTTGGGACAACATGTGTCGGTAATACGTTCATAATAGATTGAGTTGTGCCTAATTTCTTTTTCGCTAAAAGAGGCTCCCCTGTTTCATGGTTTTGGGCATCTGTACACATACCAAGGTGATAACGATCACCTAAAAATGGATCGATATAAAAACCGTTTTTGAATACTTTATCATTCGGATGTTTTTCATGGTGAATGTCAGAGCAATTAATGCAATAGAACATAGCTTTCATCCCCTTTTTATTTTTGTTTGAAAAAAGTGAGTTGGTAGTCATTTCGCTCCTAAGGAAATGTTGAGGAGAAGAGAAATAACTACCTACTCAAATGGTGGGCATATTCCTTCTGATTTTTCATATCTCGCGTAGTGTCCCTGAGGGAAGGAGGAGAGACGAAATACGCATGATATACGTAAGGCACTTCTTTCAAGATGAATGATGGAGTTTCATGTTGAGAGAAGTTTTTATTTTTTATTGCCTTTGTGAGTATATTATGAGGGAATGCTCAGAGGGTGTTTGTCCTGTTGAAAAAATGTTGAGAATTTCTCAACAATAAAAAATAACTAGCGTTGACATGAAACTAAAAGGTGTTATATTATCAAAGTATAACCAAAAGGTGTTATATTTAATTGCCGAATAAAGGAGAATGAAAATGGAACAACAAAATACATTAACTGATATTAAACAAACGATCGTTTTTAACGCGTCTATTCAAAAAGTATGGAATGTAGTATCAACTGCAGAAGGGATTGCGTCATGGTTTATGCCGAATGATTTTGTATTAGAGGTAGGACATGAATTTCATGTGCAATCACCATTTGGCCCATCACCATGTAAAGTGTTAGAAATTGATGAACCAAACCATCTATCTTTCTCATGGGATACAGATGGCTGGGTCGTTTCATTTAATCTGAAAGACCTAGGAGATAATAAAACAGAATTTACGTTAATTCACGGCGGCTGGAAACATCCTGATGAAATTCTTCCGAAAGCGAATGCGAAGAGCTCTATTATTCGCGATAGAATGAGTGGCGGCTGGGTAGCGATTGTAAATGAAAAACTGAAAAAGGTTGTTGAAGGCTAAGTGTCTTCATCAGCAGCGAAATATGATGTATTTCAAGCAATTGCTGATCCAACCCGCCGAGAAGTAATACGGTTATTAAGTGATAAAGAGTTACCGATTTCCAAAATAACGGATCATTTTCCGATGAGTCGTACTGCGGTTGTAAAGCACCTTCATATTCTTTCGGAAGCGAATTTAGTAAGCGGAAGAAAAAGCGGAAGAGAGAAGATATATCGTTTGCATCCAGAACCATTAGAGGAATTACAACAGTGGCTCTCATATTATGAACGTTTTTGGGATAATAAATTATCTATACTGAAACATATTGTGGAGAATGAAGAGTAAAAAGAGGATGACCAAAATGGTCATCCTCTTTATTATTGCTCACTTGTTTGAGTAGCTGGTTTTAATAAAATCCAAGCGATAATTAGTGTAAATACTGCTAATACGAAAGTACTCATATAAATGACGTGTACACTTGATGCTAATGCCTCTTGCGATTCGGTTACTACGTTTGCTGTAGTTCCTCCGTGTCCGCCACCAGATACAAGATCAAGGTTTTGAATACCGCGTGCATGAATCATCGTATTAAAGATTGTGCCAAAGATTGCAGCACCTAACGTTTGACTAAATGTATTAATAAATGTGTTTAAACCAACGGCTGTTCCGCGTGTATGAGCTGGTACGGCTGCTTGAATTGTTACCATATAAATAGGTGTCACAAGCCCCATTCCTAATCCGAATAATCCGACTGCTACATAGATAAGGAACGATGGTGAATTTGTTGATAATGTAAATAATAAGAACGTAGCGACTGATAAAATGCTAGCTCCAAGTAAAATGATTTGTTTCGTTTTTAATTTGCCTACTAAGTTACCAGAGAAAATAGCGCCAAATGTCCACATAACAGGGATTGGCATTAAAATAAGTCCGGCTTCTGTCGCATTTTTTCCTAATACACCTTGGCTCCAAATTGGAAGGTACATTGTAATACTAATGATCATTGCGCCAGCAATGAGCGTTAATATGTTTATTGTAGATAATGTACGGTTAGAGAAAAGTGCTAGCGGAATTAATGGTTCCGGAGATTTTTTCTCGATGAATAAGAAAATAATGAATGAAACGACGGCAAAGATTAATAGGCCGATAATTGTTATGTCGCCCCAGTTTTGCTTACTGCTACCTGTTAATAATGCATATAGTAGAGCGATCGTACTTAATGAGAAGACTGTTGCACCAAGATAGTCGATATGGTGTTTAGCGGGCTTAATAGATTCTTTGTAGTAAATGGCGATCATTAAGCAAGCGATAATTCCAAATGGGACGTTTAAGAAGAAAATATAACGCCAAGATAGAGAATCGACTAAAAATCCACCGACTAACGGTCCGATAACACCCGATACACCCCAAACGGCACTCATCCAACCTTGTGCTTTCGCGCGGTCTCTCGCTTCGCTATATAAGTCTCCAATAATCGTCATTGTGATCGGCATAACAGCACCAGCACCTATACCTTGAAGAGCACGGAAGAAGATTAATTGTTCCATTGATGTAACGACTCCGCAAAGCGCAGAACCGATTAAGAAGATTGTAGCTCCGATGAGTAAAACTTTTTTACGGCCGAATAAATCAGCTAACTTTCCGTATATTGGAGTCGAAACAGCTGTTGC
Source organism: Bacillus sp. K2I17 (assembly GCF_002209985.1). NCBI lineage: Bacteria > Bacillati > Bacillota > Bacilli > Caryophanales > Bacillaceae > Bacillus > Bacillus sp. K2I17. The sequence goes on along the minus strand of NZ_NJGF01000037.1, from coordinate 20,649 downwards.
AAGCATATAAATTGCATATACCCAACTAACAAGTTCGACGCCTGACAAATCACTCGTTATACGAGGGATCGCTGTACTAACAATCGTTCCTTCTACCGCAGAAAGAAACGTCATTAGCATTAAAGACATCATGACTTTTTTTCTCATATTTTTTCCCCTTACCTTTTTTCAAATATTCAACAATATAAAATATAAAGGTACTAAGGTATATAAAGCAACAAAAAAGCAATGGGAAGTTAGGAGGAGCGTATATTTGTCGTTCTTTGTCGGTAAGTTGATATATTTAAGAAAACGCCGATATATGTTGTAGAAACGCTGATATATTCGAGGAATCGCCGATATAATTGTAGAATCACTGATATAATTTCATATACCTAAAAAAAGAAACAGGAAGCCCTGTTTCTTTTTTAATATTGCATTTTCGAGTTTTCTCCAGCCGTTGTTCCGGCAATTCTACCAGTAACGAGAGCAGATGTAATATTATAGCCGCCAGTATAACCATGAATATCAAGAACTTCTCCGCAGAAATATACGCCGTTCGTGAATTTAGAAGACATTTCTTTCGGGTTAATTTCTTTAACGGATACACCGCCGCCAGTAACGAATGCTTTTTCAATTGACTGCGTACCATTTACATTCACAGTAAACTCTTTAAAGTCTTTCACAAGTGCACGAATTTTCTCGTGAGAAACTTGTCCAGCTTGTTCGCTGCCATCAATTTCATTCTTTTCTAATAAGAATAGGAAGTAACGTTCAGGAACATAACCTTTTAATACATTTTTAATCCCTTTTTTCGGATCTTCTTTCATTTGTTTCAGCATGCGCTGGAATAGTTGTTCACTATTTTCTTCTGGCAATGCATCGATACTCATTTGAATCGTATTTGTTTTAAACTTTTTCAGTGCTTTCACGACGAATTGGCTACAACGAAGAGCGGCAGGACCAGATAGGCCGAAATGAGTGAAGAGCATGTCCATTTTGTGAGAAATGATAGCTTTTCCTTTCGGGTTTAATACGCTTAAGTTAACATCGCGTAAAGCAAGACCTTGTAAGGAGCGATCACGAATAAATGGTTCGTTTGAAAGGATTGGTACTTCTGTTGGGAATAGCTCTGTAATTGTATGCCCAGCTTTTTCAGCCCAAGCGTATCCGTCTCCAGTAGAGCCAGTTTGAGGAACGGATTTTCCGCCAACAGCGATAACGACATGATTCGTTTCTAACACTTCGCCAGTTTGCAGTACGACTGCTTTCGTTTGACCGTTCTCATATTCAATTGTTTCAACGGGTGTATTCGTACGGATTTTTACACCTAAGTCTTTTAATCGTGTTAAAAGTGCGTCTACTACTGATTGTGCTTTATTTGATACAGGGAACATGCGACCATGATCTTCTTCTTTTAGTTGCACGCCAAGCTTTTCGAAGAATGTAATAATATCTTCATTATTGAAAATAGAAAAAGCGCTGTATAAGAAGCGACCGTTTCCTGGTATATGTTTAACGATCTCATCAAGTGGTAGACGGTTCGTTACGTTACAACGACCACCACCAGAAATCGCAAGTTTACGCCCTAGTTTATTTCCTTTATCAAGAAGTAAGACACTTGCGCCTTCTTCTGCAGCACCGATTGCAGCCATTAGCCCAGAAGGCCCGCCGCCGATGACAATAACATCATAATGCATAATATATCGACCTCATTTTCTACATTTCCTGCCTAAAAGAATAGCATGTTTTCCCTTAAAAGAAAAATAGAGTGAAGTACTGCTTAAGGAGAGAATTGTGGTACAATACAAAAGTTAGAGTTCAGCACTATCCTGCTATTTGTGGGCAATAAGACAAAAACCTTAAGATGTAAGAGAAATAAAAAGGGAATTTGGTAGCCCATAAATGCTCGAATAGTTCAACTAATAATCAGTGGGGAAGAACACCCACACTGATTAAAGTTTCACTTTATGTAGATGTAGGAGGATTTTTGTATGTCCGATTCGAAATTTCTGCGCGGAACGCTTATTGTTACGTTAGGGACATTTTTAGTAAAGTTCTTAGGCATGATTTACGTCTTTCCGTTTCATGCATTAGTAGGTACAGAAGGCGGAACGCTCTATACATATGGATACATTCCATATACGATCTTTTTAAGTATTGCAACGGCAGGGGTGCCGCTTGCTGTTTCCAAATTTGTTTCCAAATATAATGCGCTTGGCGATTATAAAACGAGCCGGAGAATGTTCCGTTCGGGAATGGTTATGATGATAGTAACAGGAGTTCTTTCGTTCCTAGTTCTATACATGACAGCGCCACTGTTTGCAGAAGCAATGCTTGGTAAACAAAGTATACACAGTAATGTAGAAGAAGTTACGACGATTATTCGTCTTGTAAGTTTTGCACTTATTGTTGTACCAGCAGCGAGTTTAATTCGTGGTTATTTCCAAGGTCACCAATCGATGGGACCGACTACTGTTTCGCAAATTATTGAACAAATTATTCGTATCGTCTTTTTATTAGCGGGTAGTTTTATCGTTATTAAAGTACTTGGCGGTACAGTTGCAACAGCAGTTGGGGTAGCGACATTTGCTGCGTTCGTTTCAGCAGTTGGAGCGCTCGGTGTACTCATTTGGTACTGGTTAAAACGTAAAAAACATTTGGATCAATATTTAATTGAACAAACTGTACCAGAATCGACAGTGAGTACGGTTCAATTATTTAAAGAATTATTTGCATATGCGATTCCTTACGTTGTAATTGGGTTAACAATTCCTTTATATCAACAAATTGATACATTGACATTTAACTCAATTATGCAAGCGATTGGCCAAGGTGATATCGCAGAGCGAGCGCTTGGTATTTTCACAATGTGGACGCATAAATTAATTATGATTCCTGTATCGCTTGCAACAGCGTTTAGTTTAACGCTTGTACCAGCGATTACAAAATCATTTACTGAAAAACAATACCGCTATTTAAAGTTACAAATTACACAAACATTCCAGGCAAATATGTTCTTAACATTGCCAGCAGTTGTCGGTATTTCAACACTTGCATATCCAATTTATACTGCGTTCTATGACTCAGATCCACTAGGTGGACAAGTATTAATGTGGTATGCACCGGTTGCGTTGTTATTCGCTTTATTTACAGTAACAGCAGCAATTCTGCAAGGGATCAATCAACAAAAACATGCGATTGTCGCGCTTATTATGGGTGTTATTTTGAAATTCGTATGTAACGTAATCTTTATTCGTTATTTCGGTACAGTTGGAGCGATTTTAGCAACTGCAGTCGGATTCTTAGCTTCCGTATGGTATACGAATCGACAAATCAAAAAACATGTACACTATTCATTTGGTGTTGTATATAAGAGAACTTTCCAAATTGCAGTATTAACACTTGTAATGGTCATTGCTGTAAAGTTATCACAATGGACTCTGTCCTTCATGATCTCACCTGATGGCCGAATGGGTGCTCTTATTACAGTTGTGGTTTGTGCAGGTATTGGTGGTCTTGTGTATGGATTGTTAGCAATTCGCACAGGAGTACTTGAACGAGTATTTGGCGGAGAAGCGTTAGAGAAAATCCAACGTAAACTTGGCAATAGATTCAAAATAAAGTTGAAATCAAAAGGGGCGTAATTACGTCCCCTTTTCTATGATAAACAAAGAAGGTGAAAAACGTGAGATTAGATAAATTATTAGCAAATATGGGATATGGAAGTAGAAAAGAAGTAAAGAAATTATTGAAAGACGGCGTTGTAAAAATTGATGGAACGCCAGTGAAAGATGCGAAGGTTCATGTAAATGTAGAAGAGCAAGAAGTTATGATTCACGGAGAAGTTGTGGAATATAAAGAGTTTGTTTATTTAATGTTGCATAAACCACAAGGCGTTATTTCAGCGACAGAAGATGATAATCATGAAACGGTAATAGATTTATTAGAGTTAGAAGATGCAATCTTTGATCCGTTCCCAGTTGGACGACTTGATATTGATACGGAAGGTTTCTTATTGATAACAAATGACGGGAAGTTATCACATCAATTGTTATCTCCGAAAAAGCATGTGCCGAAAAAATATTATGCACACGTTGCAGGAGTAGTAACAGAAGAGGATGTAAAAGAGTTTGCTAAAGGTGTTATTTTAGATGATGGCTATGAAACAAAGCCAGGTGCACTTACAATATTAAAAAGCGATGAGATTTCTGAAATCGAGCTTGTAATTACAGAAGGAAAGTTCCATCAAGTGAAGCGTATGTTTGAAGCGGTAGGGAAAAAAGTAGTCTACCTAAAGAGAACAGAGATGGGACCATTAGTATTAGATGAAGAGCTAGAACTTGGACAATACCGAGAGCTATCAGATGAAGAAGTAGAAATGTTAAAAACATATCAAGTAGATACTGAAAAATAGTGCTGTTTTTGGCGCAGAAAAGACCCCTTTCTAACGAATTAGAAAGGGGTATGTATTTATTTACATACAATTATTTGTTCATTATGAGGTCATTCTCACTTTCTTTCCTGTTGTTGTCCACTTACCGCGGCAAGGGCTATACACGAGTTCATTAAACTGCAACACATTTAGATCACGTTGTATCGTTCGCGGTGTGATCCCGAACTCATCTACAAGGTCTTTCGTCGTTACCGTTCCGTTTTCATTGATGTACATATAAATTGATTTAATGCGTGTTAGCATACGAGTAGTTGTAGGTTTCAAGAGAAAACCACTCCTCTACTAGTTTTTTTGACCCCATTCAGGAAAGAAGGTCGTTACTACCATTGTACTCTACATGATAAAATTCATGCTTTAATCTACTTAAATTTTACAGAAATTTAACAAATATTCATATAGAAAAATATTGGTAGTTGACATTGTATATATGGTCAGTCAACTAACACATAAAATTCTACGTAAAACGCCAAATTCCTGCAAATTTTTTTAGAAAAATAAAAGAAAAACTAATAAGAAATATCTGAAATGTTACAATTGTTAGGTATTTGAGTTTCGTATATGGCATAAGAGATTTCGGTTTGTTATGATGAAAGAAACAATATAGTGAAGGATGGATGCGTGATGTCAGCGATTAATTGGACAGAAGAAGTTGCAAAACGAAAAGATGATTTAATTCGTGATACACAACAATTTTTACAAATTAAAAGTGTATGGGAAGAAGAATCAGCGAAAGAGGGCGCACCATTCGGTGAAGGTGTAGAAAAAGCTTTATCTTTCATGTTACATAAAGGAGAAACTGAAGGTTTTGCTTCTAAAAATTTAGAAGGGTATGCAGGTCATCTTGAAATGGGACAAGGAGAAGAGTTAGTAGGTATTCTTTGTCACGTTGATGTTGTACCAGAAGGAGATGGCTGGACGACTCCCGCATATAGTGCAGATATTCGCGATGGAAAGATTTTTGCACGTGGTGCAATTGACGATAAAGGCCCAACGATGGCAGCTTATTATGCGATGAAAATTGTGAAAGAATTGGGTTTGTCTCTTTCAAAACGCGTTCGCATGATTTTAGGAACAGATGAGGAAAGCAATTGGAAATGTGTAGATCACTACTTTAAAAACGAAGAAATGCCAACAATCGGTTTTGCGCCAGACGCAGATTTTCCAATTATTAATGCAGAAAAAGGAATTTCTGATATACAAGTTGTGCAAAGTGGTAGTGAAGAGAAGAAAGGTACATATGAACTTGTTTCATTTGAATCAGGTCGCCGTTTAAATATGGTTCCTGATTTTGCGGAAGCGACTATTACAGGAGAAGATGTAAATACACTTACAGTAGCATATGAAGAGTATTTACAAACTGCTAAAAAAATAGGTGAAGCAATTGTAGAAGGTAATACGGTGACGTTGCAAATCAAAGGGATTTCAGCTCACGGATCTACTCCAGAGAAGGGTGAGAATGCAGGTTTATTACTGGCAAACTTCTTAACTACAGTTGCTCTTGATGGAAAAGGGGCTTCGTTTGCATCGTTTGTAACAGAAACATTTACAGGAGATATTTTAGGAGAGAAAGCTGGGATTTCTTATAAAGACGATATTAGCGGACCGTTAACTGTGAATGTTGGTCGCCTTTCTTATACGAAAGAGAATGGTGGTAATTTAGGATTAAATGTACGTTACCCGGTTACGACTAACTTTGACGAAATGATTGCAAAGTTAAAAGAATACGTTGGTAATCATGGATTTAAAGTGGCGGATTATTCAAACTCTCGCCCGCATCACGTTGATAAAGACCACGTGTTAATTCGTACGTTGCAACGCGTATATGAAGAACAAACAGGTGAAAAAGCAGAGCTATTAGCAATCGGCGGCGGTACTTACGCTCGTTCATTGAAAGCTGGCGTTGCGTTTGGTCCGTTGTTCCCTGGAAAAGAAGAACTTGCGCATCAAAAAGACGAGTACATTGAAATTGAAGACTTATTAAAAGCAACAGCAATTTACGCGCAAGCAATTCATGAATTAGCGAAGTAATGGATATATAAATAAGGAGAGGCCGTCCCGATACATATTTTGGGACGGTTTTCTGTTACGTATAGGTTGCTTTTCTTATCGTATTTAGTTGTTAAGTCGATATAATTTCATTTATCCCGCATTAACGGGCAGTAAGCCCCCCACTTTAAAATTTAGCGAAAGCGAAGAAGTTAGGTGGGGATCAACTGCCCGTAAAAGCCCGATTGGTGAGGGCTAATAATCAGTAGGGGATGGACAAAACCCCCACTGATTAAAGTTTCACTTTATTAACGCGACCCTAACTTGGTTAGACTTGTAGGGAAGTTTGATTCTATTTAATTGAATGAGATAAGAAAGAAAAGCAACAATAGAAAGAAGGAGAAGATGTACATGGAGCCGCATTATTTTGTCGCGATTACGTTACCGAATCATATAAAAGAAGTGCTGTCTAACTATAAAGAGGAAATGCAGGAGGAATTACCATTTCGTTCATGGGTACATAAAGAAGACTACCATATTACCCTTTCATTTTTAGGTAGTGCAACAGAGGAACAATTAGAAGGAATAAAGAATGGATTACAAACCCTTACAGAAACGCAAGAACTATCGTTCACATTACAAGGATTTTCTACGTTCGGTATGGAAGATAGGCCGCGTATTTTTTGGTCGAAGGTAAGCGAGAATTACGATTTGCTTCAATTACAAAAGCAAGTGCACGCTATGTGTGAAGGGAATGGATTTTCTTTAGAAGCGCGCCCGTATCATCCGCATATTACTGTTGCTCGTAAATGGGTAGGAGAAGAGAAGTTTGATTTAGAACATATAAAGGAAGTACCTGAAATATCATTTCAAGCGGATACGATTACTTTATACGAATCTCACGTGAAGGAGACACCGAAGTATAAAGCGATTGCTGAAATAAAATTACAAAAATAGAATGTATGAAAACGTTTTTTATACAGGTGAATATACTATAGAGAATAATGAGTTACTGTATAGGGCTTCAATGATAAGAAAAGTCTTATCATTTGCAGCTCGTTTCATCCCTCTATTTGCGGGCAGTAAGACTCCTACCTCAAAATTAGGATCAAGCAAAGAAGTTAGGTGGGAGATCAACTGCCCATAAAGGCCCAATTGGTGAAGGCTAATAATCAGTGGGGTAAAGCTTTCCCGCTGATTAAAGTTTCACTTTATTTTAACTTTAAGAATGATGGTGATTTTTTTATGTTGAAAGTAAAACGTCCATTTGATGCCTATTTAGATGAAATGAATAAAATTACAATTTTGCTCCCACATGCGTATGGAACAAGCCGGACATTTCGTTTGCAAGAAGGAAGTAACGTGAAAGATTTACCGATTGCTCATACAATTGCGCTTCCGGATGCAACGAAGTATGAGTGCTTTATAGAAGAGCCGCTAGATGTGGGGAAGTATTATACAGTACGAGATGAACGGAATGAAGAAACAGATTTACAAATAGGTGCTGTCATAAGAACAGCGATTTTCGATGAAAAGTATTATTACGAAGGTACAGATTTAGGTGCTGTTTATCAAAAAGAAGCAACGACATTTAAAGTATGGGCTCCAACTGCGAGGCTTGCGAAAGTAAGGATTTATAAAAGTGATAAAGAATATACCGATCATGAAATGTATAGAGGAGAAAGTGGGGTTTGGACTCATACATTACAAGGTAATTTAGCTGGAGAAAAGTATACATTTCTTGTTTGTATTAATTTAATATGGAATGAAGCAGTGGATCCTTACGCAAAGTCAGTGACTGTAAATGGGAAGTACGGCGTTGTTATCGATTTGGAAAAGACAAATGTAACAAGACGAGAGCAATTACCACCATTACACGCAATGACAGATGCCATACTGTATGAACTGCATATTCGTGATGCCACTATTCATAAGGGCAGTGGAGTGAGTAAAAAAGGAACATATAAAGGGCTAATGGAAGAAGGGACAACAGGGCGAAATGGGACGTTAACAGGCTTGTCTCATATAAAAGATTTGGGTGTTACACATGTTGAATTATTGCCTTTATATTGTTTCGGTGGTGTAGATGAGGCGAATCCTTCTTCTGCATATAATTGGGGTTACAATCCATTATATTACAATGCGCCTACGGGATTTTATGCTACAAACCCTTCTGACCCGTATAACAGGATAGTAGAGTGTAAGCAACTAATTGAAACATTTCATGAGCACGGCATTAGGGTGATTATAGATGTTGTATACAATCATGTGTATGAAAGAGAGCTATCATCATTTGAAAAGCTTGTCCCAGGATATTATTTTCGTCATGGTGAAGATGGTATGCCTTCTAATGGGACGGGAGTCGGGAATGATATAGCATCTGAACGGAAAATGATGAGGAAATTTATTGTAGAGTCTATTTTATATTGGCTTACTGAATACAATGTTGATGGATTCCGATTCGACTTAATGGGAATTTTAGATGTTGATACAATGAATATAATAGAAAAAGAAGTACGAAACATAAAGCGAGATGCATTGTTATTAGGAGAAGGGTGGGAGCTACAAACACCACTTCCTCTAGAGGAAAAAGCAACGTTAAATAACGCAAAGAAAATGCCGCATATTGCGCAATTTAATGATCAATTTCGTGATGGGATAAAAGGGAGTACCTTTCATATAAATAAGCGTGGTTTTGCATTTGGTGGGCATGTAGACTGTAATCATTTGCAGTATATAGCATCGGGAAGTCTTTTGAGTATGAAAGAAACAGGTCTGTTTCTAGAGCCTGTGCAAAGCATTAACTATGTAGAATGTCATGACAATATGACGATGTGGGATAAACTAATGCGGAGTAATGAAGAACCAGAAGAGATTTTGAAAAAACGTCACCTTCTAGCGAGCGCAATGGTGATTCTTTCGCAAGGCATCCCTTTCTTACATGCTGGGCAAGAGTTTTATCGTACGAAGCAAGGAAATGAAAATAGTTATAATGCAAATGATGAAATTAATCAATTAGATTGGGATCAAAAAGAGGAAGAGATAGAGACCGTTAACTATATAAAAGGTTTAATTGCGATTCGCAAAGAGCACAGAGCATTCCGATTACAAAACGCAGACCTTATAAAAAAGCACATGACTTTTTTGCAAACATCTCCAGAAGTACTTGCATATCACCTAGAGCATGCAGAATCATTTGGACCGTGGAAAGAGATTATAGTTTTATTTAATAGCGGTTTAGAAGCTAAAACGGTGCAACTTCCGAAAGAAGAAACGTGGCATGTGTTAGTAAACGAAAAGCAAGCGAAAATAGAGCCAATTTCTTCATTTAGAGGAAAGGAACTTAGGCTCGCTCCGATTAGCACGTATATATTGACGATAATGTGACAAATCGCTACTTGACGATGAGAATGTAATAAATGTAGAATTGACAAAGGTGACGATTTTGATAAGTTGTCATTCTATGACAGGTTTTGTAAAATAAAATAGAGAGTTTTTGGCTTATGCCAAGTTTTCTTTTCATTTACAGTAAAATATATGAATCCACAACATATGTAGAAATGTTGCGGTTTTTCTTTTCATAACTATAAAAGATAAGGATTTGTTAACGGGTAATGAATATGGAATGGTTGGAACAATTATTAGGAAAAGAGTGGAGTCTTGTACCGGCTGGTGGAGTAACGGGCGATGCGTATATTGCGCAAAACGGACAACAGAAGTTATTTTTAAAGCGGAATACATCGCCCTTTTTAGCGGTATTGTCAGCAGAAGGAATTGTTCCAAAATTACTTTGGACAAGAAGGGTAACGAACGGTGATGTAATTTCTGCTCAAAAATGGCTTCCGGGACAGAAGCTAGAGCCAGAGGATATGAAACTAGAACGTGTTGCGAAACTTTTGAAGAAAATACACTCTTCTAAAGCGCTTGTACAGATGATTCAAAGACTTGGGAAGCAGCCGCTTCACGCACAAGAGTTATTACAACAACTGCAACTGGTTTTAAGAGGAGATATAAGGGATGATGAAACAATTCAGCAAGGCCTTCAATATTTAATGGATTCATTAAAAGATATTGAATACAATGAATTCGTTGTATGCCATTGTGATGTGAACCATAACAACTGGCTATTGTCGGATGAAGATGAGTTGTTTTTAATTGATTGGGATGGAGCTGTAATTGCTGACCCAGCTCTAGACCTCGGTATGTTATTATATTGGTACATTCCGCGCCACGAATGGAGCGAGTGGCTCAAATATTATGATATTGAAATGGATGAATCGCTGCTTAGGCGTATGAGATGGTATGTAATAGCACAAACGATTTTGTCTATGCAATGGCACACAACAAAAAAACAGCAAGCAGAAGCTGAATATTGGCATCAATATTTACAGCAACTACTTGCTTCAGAGTAATACTTAAGAAAAATTGTCCATTCCAGCAATCCACTGAGTAAGTTGTTCTTGATTATTGGAAATGTGGTTGTCCAAATTAGAGGAAGATTTACCCGATTGACTATAAGAATATACATCGTTTAGCATTGCTTTAGCGTCACTACTTATACTATCGTTTGCGAGTAACGATTGAATGAGACGCTCTAATTGCTCGCATTCAGAAACTGTCCCGCAACAATCACTTTGGTGATTGACTAAAATATCTTTCAGCACTTCTAATTGATGTTGTTGATTAATTGGCATGAACGGATCATCCTTTCGATTGTTTTTCTCTTCAAATGTACGAGAAAAAGCTGTTTCGTCATGGAATGTTTAATGCTGTATGTAGTTTTTATCAAAATGGTACATCTTATACTTGAAAGAAACGGACCGAGTGCTCGTACGTACTTGGTTTTTTGTTTGGGAGATTGATTAAAACAGAGAGAAGGAATTATTCCTTTAAAATAGCTATGTAAAGAGAGGGAGACATCTATGCGTTTAAGACATAAACCATATGCAATGGATCGAATTAATGAGTATTCACATATCGTAATTGGAAACCCAGAGGAGCGCGCTGGTAACTGGAAAGAAGTATTTGGAAATGAGCAACCAATTCATATTGAAGTAGGTACAGGTCGTGGCCGCTTTATGTACGATATGGCAAAAGCAAACCCACATATTAATTATATTGGAATTGAAAAATTCACAAGTGTTGTTGTAGATGCACTTGATAAATTAATTGAAGAAGAAGTACCGAACTTAAAGTTAATTAATAAAGATGCTGAAGATTTAACAGTTTTCTTTGCAAAAGGTGAGATTGACCGCGTTTATTTAAACTTCTCAGACCCATGGCCGAAGAATCGTCATACGAAGCGTCGTCTAACGTATAAAACATTTTTACGCAATTATGAAGAAGTGTTAGTAGAAGGCGGAGAAATTCATTTCAAAACAGATAACCAAGGTTTATTTGAATACTCTCTAATGAGTATGGCTGAGTATGGTATGTTATTAACTTACCTGAGCCTAGATCTTCATAATAGTGATTATGAAGGAAACATTATGACAGAATACGAAGAGAAATTCTCAAGTAAAGGTCATCGTATTTACCGAGTTGAAGCAAAATATCGCACAGAGCCTATGCAGTAATGCATAGGTTTTTTTTGTAACTAAAATAATCGGAATTTTATGTTAATATTGAAAGGAAAGGGGGATGAAAAATGGAACAGTTACAAATTGGAGATATAAAAGTGACGTGGCTAAAAGGCGGGAACACACATTTAGATGGGGGAGCAATGTTTGGTGTTGTACCGAAAGTGCTTTGGTCACGTAAATATAAACATAATGATACAAATCATATTTATTTACGAACAGATCCGTTACTTTTGCAAACGAAAGACGGTAATATGCTCATTGATTCCGGAATAGGAAACGGTAAATTGAATGAGAAGATGAAGCGAAATCAAGGTGTAACAGAAGAGTCATCGGTTTATAAATCATTAGAAAAACTAGATTTAAAACCTGAAGATATTCAGTATGTCTTAATGACACACCTGCATTTTGATCATGCATCTGGTTTAACGAAATGGGAAGGTGATCACCTTGTACCATCGTTTCCGAATGCGAAAGTTTACGTAAGCGAAACAGAATGGAATGAAATGAGGAACCCAAATATCAGGTCGCGTAATACATATTGGAAGGAAAATTGGGAGCCGATTGTAGATCAAGTTGTTACATTCCAGCAAGAAATAGAAATTACGGATGAAATAAAAATGGCGCATACAGGTGGTCATAGTGATGGACATGCAGTTATTGCTTTAGAAAGCAAAGGTGAAACGATGATTCATTTAGCAGACCTATTGCCGACGCACGCACATCAAAATGTACTATGGGTGATGGCCTACGATGATTATCCAATGACATCAATTGAAAATAAGAAAAAGTGGATGGAGTACGGCGCTGAAAACGATGCTTGGTTTACGTTTTATCATGACGCGTATTACCGTGCAGTAAAGTGGAATAAGGAAGGACATATTGTAGAAAAGATAGAGCGGAAAACGAGTGTAGAAGCATAAAAATAGGAGGTTGTTCCAGAATATTTGCTGGAGCAGCCTCCTATTTAGATATGCTATATAAATAATGAAGCATATCTCCATTATAATATTTAGTCATGAATTCTTTTTCTTTAATCATACCAAGCTTCTTAGCAACTTTTTGTGAAGCAATATTGTCATGTTTAATCATTGAATAGACTTTTGATAGTCCTAATTCATTAAAAGCATATTCTTTAATGCTTTTAGTAATTTCACTTGCGTAACCTTTATGCCAAAACTCTTTTTTTAACAAATATCCAATTTCTATGACCTGTTCAACATCGGTATCCTGCATACTTAAACCGGCATTCCCTATAAATTCATCAGTTTCTTTTAGATACATCCCCCATAAGCCAAACCCAAAATCTTTATATCGTTTTATATTTTTATCTAACCAGGATTGGACATCAGCATCAGAAAAATTGTGCTCATAAGCATACATTACATCTGGATCTTGCAACATCATTTTTAAATCATCAAAATCATCTTGTCGCATTTCCTTTAGGCATAAGTATTCGGTTTCTAATATCATCTAACATCGATACTCCTTTTATTTCTTTCACAATTAAAAAATAAGAGGTTCACCTAATGGGAACCCTCCTTTTTATGCTGCTATAACCTCTAAAACAGTACCTGTTTTAGCATCAACTAAAAATTCAAATCGTTCTTGTATATCATCTAACATTGTTGTAAGACCGCCACGATAAACTTCGTATGCGACATCATATTTTTCAAATGCCTCTGGAACCATATGTACCCAAGAGCCAGTAATTTCACCTTTATGACTTAATGCTTGTTTCACCATTTTCAATGCTTTTTCTGAAGAAATATGGGATTGTTCTTGTACTTTGTTTGCAACAAGATAACCAGCTGCGAACCCAACGCCAAGACCTGCTACTAAACCTTTCCAGCTCATATATTCACCTCAATTCTATAAAATAAAAATAGTGTACCAATAATAATTATAAAGCAAATACAGTTAAAAAAGAAGAAACTAGAAACATTTCGAAAATTTCGTTACAATAAAAGAGGTATTCTACTAAGGTTTGAAAGAAGGGGACTTCGTGAATAAAGAGACATTACAATTATTTCGTACGTTAACAGAATTACAAGGTGCATCAGGTTTCGAACATGATGTACGCCGTTTTATGAAGCAAGAATTAAGCAAATATGCGGATGAAATTGTGCAAGACGGTTTAGGTAGCGTATTTGGTCTGAAAAAAGGGGACGAAACTGGCCCACGTGTTCTTGTAGCAGGTCATATGGATGAAGTAGGTTTCATGGTTACGCAAATTACGAAAAACGGGATGCTTCGTTTTCAAACGTTAGGCGGCTGGTGGAGTCAAGTGTTATTAGCGCAACGTGTACAAGTTATGACGAAGAATGGTCCTGTTATTGGGGTTGTTGGTTCTATTCCTCCTCATTTATTAAGTGACGCGCAACGTGCAAAACCGATGGATATAAAAAATATGTTAATTGATATAGGTGCAGATAGCTACGAAGATGCGATTGAGATTGGTGTAAAACCAGGACAACAAATCGTGCCAATCTGTCCGTTTACGCCGATGGCAAATGAAAAGAAAATTATGGCGAAAGCTTGGGACAACCGTTATGGATGTGGCCTTGCAATCGAATTATTAAAAGAATTAAAAGATGAAACATTACCAAACACATTATACTCTGGTGCGACTGTACAAGAAGAAGTTGGTCTTCGCGGTGCACAAACTGCTGCAAATATGATTCAACCAGACATTTTCTATGCGCTTGATGCAAGTCCAGCAAACGATGCATCTGGTGATAAAACGCAGTTCGGTCAATTAGGAAAAGGTGCTCTTCTTCGTATTTACGACCGTACAATGGTAACACATAGAGGAATGCGCGAATTCATTTTAGATACAGCAGAAACACACAACATTCCGTACCAATACTTTATTTCACAAGGTGGTACAGATGCGGGCCGTGTACATACAAGTAACTCAGGTATCCCATCAGCAGTAATTGGTGTTTGCGCACGTTACATTCATACACATGCTTCTATTTTACATGTTGATGATTATGCGGCAGCAAAAGAACTCATTACGAAGCTTGTAAGAGCAACGGATAAAACGACGTTAGAGACAATTAAGAATAACGCGTAGAGGAGAAGGGCGAAAAACCCTTCTTTTTTTAGGTTGAATAGATGCCCCAGCGGTGTGTGGTGGCGGTTAGTGCTTAATAGGTGCTCGAATGGTGTATTAAGACCGTGGGTAGGAAGAAAGAAGAAGCCTGTTTTTTTGTTTAGGACCAATAATATTGCGGAAAGCCATCTTCTTTTATAGGTAAAAGGGATTCCACTGTGGTGTGTGATAGTGGTTGGTACTTAATTTGTGCCGAAGCGGATATTGGATGGAACAAAATGATGAATTTTTATAGAGGTGAACGAAATGAAAGTAGTAGTTGGATCGAAGAATAAAACGAAAGTTGGTGCTGTGGAGAAGGTTTGGAAAGATGCTACAATTACATCTATTTCTGTTCCTTCAGGGGTAGCAAATCAGCCGTTTACAGATGAAGAGACGATGCAAGGAGCGGTTAATAGAGCGAAGCGAGCGCTACAAGAAGGAGAAGCTCAAATTGGTATTGGATTAGAAGGTGGCGTAATGAAAACGGAGCACGGTTTATTTATGTGTAACTGGGGCGCGCTAGCAACAAATACCGGTAAAACATTCGTTGCAGGCGGTGCACGTATTAAGTTACCAGATGATTTTTTAGCACCTCTTGAAGATGGCAAGGAGTTAAGTGAAGTGATGGAAGAGTTTGTACAAAGAAAAGATATTCGTAGTCACGAAGGTGCTATCGGTATTTTTACAGATGATTATGTCGACCGCACGGAATTATTTGTACATGTTGTTAAGTTACTTGTTGGGCAATATAAGTATGACGAAAAGCAAGCATAAACCTTGCACCATGCGCGATGTATGGTAGTATAAAAGAAAGATTATAACATGAAAAAATGCACTCGTTAGAGGAGGAAATATAGATGAAATCATTAGAAAGCATGGAGCAATTCCAACAATTGAAAAATGAAGAGAATGTAGTCTTTATGTTCTCAGCAGAATGGTGCCCAGACTGCCGTTTTGTAGACCCGTTTATGCCAGAAGTAGAAGAGAAATATAGTGATTTCTCATTTTACTATGTAGATCGTGATGAGTTTATTGATCTATGCGTAAAATTAGACGTATTTGGCATTCCGAGCTTTGTAGCGTACAATAAGGGTGAAGAAACAGGTCGCTATGTAAACAAAGATCGTAAAACACAAGAGCAAATCGAAGAGTTCATTGAAGGTTTAAAATAAGGCAATTTGCCAATTGAATTGTAAAACAACCTCTACCTTCGCGGGGGAGGTTATTTTTTTGGAAGGGAGGAAAAAGAGATGAAGATGACAAGTAAAAAGATGAAAGACGAGTTAATGAAGAAATTATCTCGCCCAGAATGGGACTTTCAGTATGATAGCGAGAAAGAAGTTCTACGTATAGAACAGAAAGACTCGAAAAAAGGTATTAACGTATCGCTTCCAGGAGTTGTGGCAAAATGGGAAGTGAATAAAGAAAAAGCAATTGAAGAGGTTGCTTATTACGTACAAGAAGCGTTAATTGCGATGCATAAAGAAGAAAATAGCGCAGCGAAAATTTTACCTGTTATTCGCTCTACTTCTTTCCCGAAACAAGCAGAAGAAGGAAATCCGTTTATTATGACGGATCATACGGCGGAAACACGTATTTACTACGCGTTAGATTCGAATAAAACGTATCGACTCATTGATGAGCGTCTATTACAAAAATTAGAACTTACAGAGCAACAAGTGCGTGAGATGGCATTATTCAACGCTCGCTCATTAGGTTATGAATTTAAACAAGAAACAGTAGCAGGGAATACATTCTACTTTTTAAACACAAATGATGGGTATGATGCGACGCGTATTTTAAACGAATCGTTACTACAATCGATGCGTGAAAAGATTTCTGGTGACATGGTTGTTGCTGTTCCTCACCAAGATGTATTAATTATTGCTGATATCGTCAACGAAATCGGTTATGATATTATTGCACAAATGACAATGAAATTTTTTGCCGAAGGGCATGTTCCGATTACATCACTTTCATTCGTATATGAAGATGGAGACTTCGAGCCAATCTTTATTTTAGCGAAGAATCGGAAGAAGACAGACGGAAAAGAGAAAGGATGAACGAAGTGAACGTTTTTTACAACCTTGAAGGAATTGGTGACACTCTAATTGTTGCCTTACAAGATATTACTTTAGAGAACCGTACTTTTGATCGCAAAGGAGATGTTGCACGCGTATACGATCGTGAAAGCGATGTAACAGCAGGATTCAACATCTTTAATGCGTCTTCTTACTTAGAAGTAAAAGAAACAGGTAACCTAACATTAACGAAAGAATTTGTAGAAAAAATCAACGGGATTTTAGCGAAGAACGGCTTTGAAGAAACAGTAGAAGCAGATCTTTCTCCAAAATTTGTTGTAGGCTATGTAGCTGAAAAAGAGAAGCATCCAAATGCTGATAAGCTAAACATTTGTAAAGTAGAAATCGGTACAGAAACATTACAAATCGTATGTGGCGCACCGAACGTTGATGCAGGACAAAAAGTTGTCGTTGCAAAAATCGGCGCTGTAATGCCAAGCGGTATGTTAATTAAACCAGCTGAACTTCGCGGTGTTCCTTCTTCTGGAATGATTTGTTCAGCACGTGAATTAGAGCTTCCAAATGCTCCACAAGAAAAAGGTATTCTTGTATTAGAAGATAGCTTTGAAGTTGGACAAGAGTTCAAATTTTAATTGATGTAAGAAAAGAGAGGTTGTCCTTTTGGACAGCCTCTCTTTTCTGTTGAATCATTGATATATTGCGAGTTGTGACAGATATATTCAAAAAATCGTTCATATGATAAGGATGTCACCTTTTTTCTCAAAAACTATATTGTATTTTATAAACAAACTAGTTAAAATTTAGAAAAATAGAAGGGGATAGACGTATGAAACAACAACTAAAAATCGCAGAACTTCTGAAACGAATTGAAACTTCAAAACAGCAAGATATCGAACTAGGTTCCTATGAAATATATGTGTTTAGCGAAAATGAATTAGAAAAAGGACAAATCGGTTATCGATATGATAAACATAAAAATTCATTAATAAGTGAAGAACATGGAAAATGGAAAGAAGAATGGATTGTTATCGGATATGAAACAGATATGGGGGATCCGATTTTCGTAAATGTGGCTGATGGTGCGTATTTAGTTTATACGGCAGAGCGTGGTACAGAAACATGGCAACCCGTTCATATTGGAAATATGGATGAGATTATAAAACAATTATAAAAAACTTTGAGACCGGTGCAAAGTGATGGGAGAAACACATGAAGTATATAAAAATAATGAGCATGATTGTATTCATTGGAATATATATGGGAGGTTGTTCGCAAGAAGAGCCGAAAAAAGAAGTAACATCTTCTATGCAGGAAAAAAAACAAGATAACAGGGAAGACGCACCGGTAGAAAAGCAGCAAGAAGAACAAGAAAAGAAAGAAGAACCGCAAGCAGTTCAAACGAATGAGCAAGTGGAGCAGAAGCAGGAGGAAGTGCCGGCCGAGGAAAAGAAAGAGGAAGTTACGCCAGCGCAGCCAACAGAGCAACCGCTGCAAAATAATGAACAAAAAGTAGAGAGTAATGAAAAACAAGGAAAGTTTCTTGTTGTTATTGATCCGGGGCATCAACAAAAAGCAAATTTAAATTTGGAGCCAATCGGGCCAGGAGCAACGACGCAAAAATATAAAGTGACAGATGGTACAACTGGTGTTGTGACGAAAAAAAGAGAGGCTGTTCTTGTATTAGAAATGGCTTCCGTATTAAAAGAAAAGTTAGAAGCAAAGGGAATACAAGTATTAATGACGAGAACGTCACAAGATGTGGATATAAGTAATAAAGAACGCGCGACATTTGCGAATGATCATAAGGCGAATTTATTTTTACGTCTTCATGCAGATGGCTCTGAAAATCCGAATCAAAGTGGATTTGCTGTATTAACGCCGGCAGAAGGAAGTCCGTACACGAAAGAGATTTATGCTGAAAGTCTTCAAATCTCTCAAACGATTGTAAATAAAATGAGAGAGAATCATCAAGTGAAAGTAAATGGAATTAAATTCAGGGATGACCTTTCTGGATTTAATTGGGCAAAGGTTCCTGGCGTACTATTAGAACTTGGATTTATGTCAAATTCTGAAGAAGATAAAAAATTATCTGACCCACAGTATGTAAATTCTTTATTGCAAAGTGTAACGGATAGTGTAGATGAGTATCGGAAGAGTAAAGCTTAAACGCAGTCTTACATGGAAGGCTGCGTTTTTCCATATGAAAACACTCGTAAATTAGAATGTTATGGATAAATATGACATGCTTAATTTTACCTGCACTTTTTGCCGAATGCTGATACAATAAAGGATGTTACTATTTAGTAGAAAGAGTGGTAAGCATGTTAGATTGGATGAAAAAGCTGTTTAACAAAGAGGAAGAACAAACAGCGATAAATAAAGAAGTACCAAAGCAAATCGAAAGTCAGCCGAAGATCCCTCGTGTAAACCACTACACTGAAGC
Source organism: Bacillus sp. K2I17 (assembly GCF_002209985.1). NCBI lineage: Bacteria > Bacillati > Bacillota > Bacilli > Caryophanales > Bacillaceae > Bacillus > Bacillus sp. K2I17. The sequence continues at coordinate 1,064 of NZ_NJGF01000037.1, read as the reverse complement.
AAGAGAAGCACAAATGGCAAGTCGGAATGCAGGTAAATGCCGTTTTCCATTAGTACCGGATAATGGGTTCGATGAAGAGGATGTTATAGCAACAGGGCATTTTGAAGAACAACCTGTTCAAGTTGTAACATATGAAAATCAGCCTACTCAAAGAGGGGTCAAAGTGGAAAGAAGTAGACGACAGTATGTGGAAAAAGTAGTTTCTACATATGAAGAGCCGGCAGTACAATATGAACCGGAGAGAGAGCCTGTCGTAAAGAAAGCATCTGCACCTTCGCAAGAAAGTAACCGTAGACCATTTCGTCCAACAGAAATGATCTCGCCAATTTACGGATATAATCGTCCTTCTGTAGAGAAAAAGGTAGAAAAGCAGGAGGAAAAAAAGGAAAGAGAAGATCTTGAAATATCTGTAGAGGGCAAATCAGTCGTTGATGCATGGTTAGAGAAAAAAGGATATACATTATCTGATTTCTCAGAAGGACAAGCAACGAATTCTTCCAGTCATGAAGGTGTTGATCAGCGAGATCAACAAAGTAAAAAGGAAGAAAAGTCAGTTGTCGATCAATGGCTAGAGAAAAACGGTTATGAAATTGAACGCCAAGAGCCTATAGTAGAAGAAAAAGAAGTGGTTCAAGAAATTAGTGCACAGCAGGCAGTTCCAGCGGGTGAAGTACCTCATCAAACAATTGCTGAGCGTATGGAAGATGCTAAGCAAGAAAGTGATGTAGTGGTCAAAAACATTCTACAAACAGAATTAGTAGATTCTAAAGTAGAGCACGAGGATACAATATTATCAGAAGAAACTAAACGTAATACAGAAATAGAACAACCTACTATTGAAGTAGAAAAGCAAGCTCCAGAAGAATCAGTGATTGTCAAAGCAGAAGAAAAACTTGAAGAAACAATCATCGTGGAAATACCAGAAGAAGTGGGAGTAATTGCAGAAGCGGAAATACCAGAAGAAGTGGAAGTAATTGCAGAAACAGAAGAGTCAGAAGAAGTGGAAGTAATTGCAGAAACAGAAGAGTCAGAAGAAGTGGAAGTAATTGCAGAAGCAGAAGAGC
>NZ_NJGF01000036.1:0-38385 GCF_002209985.1 Bacillus sp. K2I17 | reverse complement strand
AAAGAGGTTAGAGCTAAGGGATGATAATCTTATGAAGATGGTCAGAGAGATTCAAGAAGCAAAACGTACTATTGTATCAGCCCAAGAAGAAATAGCGGCAGCAAAGAAAAAGTCATGGTGGAAGTTTTGGTAGGTGTAGAGTAACAAAGATCTCAACTCAATTGAGCTGAGATTTTTGTTATGAACTCGTTTTTGCTTTGAAACAATCATCACAAATAATTGAACCATAAAGAGATTTGAAAGGTAAATCACATTCTACACAATATTTAAATCCTTTTCCTTCTATTGCTTTACGTTGTTGAGCTTCTTTGAATTCTTTGTTAGCTAGGTCTTTTTTTGCTTGTCCCACAATAACCACTCCTATTTTTATAATGTTTAAAAGAAAGTGTAATATACTATTATATTATCCTCTTTTTAGGTATACCCTTGTTCAAGTTATATTATTCTTTTTTACTAGTAGTTTTCCCACACTTCTTATTTTGTTTGTATAAAAGTGAGTAACCTAAGTTGATTCTAGATTTTCAATTTATATGAAATGGAAAAATATGCTTTATTTTTTTATTTAAATCTATAAATTGTCATATTAATTTATAGAAAATATTTGTAATAATTCTCTACATATAGTAATATTTAATTAAGGAATCACTAAATGTAGTGTTAGTGATTTGGGTGAGGTTTTTATGGAGGGGTAAAATGAATAAAGAAGGAATATATATTATTGATTCTAAAGGGGATTCAACGTATTTTTCTCCACCTGATTCGGGGTTTGGAGAAATTCAAATACAATATTGTAATTCAGTTCCTATTATGCTGAGGGAAACAAAAACATTAAGATTAGCCGAAACGAAAAAATCGAAGGCTGCAAGCTAGTGAAAGATACTAGTTTGCAGTCTTTTTTGTTTCATTTATTTCATAACTAATAGATTAATAAAAGGAGTGGATTTGTTTGTCATTAACATTTATAGATTTCTTCGCTGGTATAGGTGGTTTTAGATTAGGAATGGAGGAAGCATCCCATAAATGTATTGGTTATGTTGAATGGGATAAGTTTGCTAGAAAATCATATGAAGCTATACATAATACTAGAGGGGAATGGACAGAACATGATATTAACAACATTAAACCAGGAGCAATACCAAAAGCAGACGTGTGGACTTTTGGATTTCCATGCACCGATATTTCAATTGCATCAGGAAGAGCTACAGGACTTGCAGGTTCAAGATCTGGACTATTTTACAAAACGATTGAACTTCTCAAAAGCCAAAAGGAAGAAGATAAACCTAAATACTTGTTCATTGAAAACGTTAAAAACCTCTTTTCAGTTAATGGAGGATGGGATTTTGCCCGAATTCTCATTAGTTTGGATGAAGCAGGGTATGATGCGGAATGGTTTTTGCTCAACACTAGAGACTTCTCTACAGCAGAAAGACCAGTGCCACAAAATCGAGAACGAGTATTCATTATTGGACATTCTCGAACAAAACGTACAAGAAAAGTATTTCCTATCAGAAGAGAAGCTGCGCAAAATCGTATTAAAGTAATAGGAAATACCAATTCTAGCGGTTGGAGAAGAGGGGGAGAGCTGTGTGATCCTATGGGAATATCGCCTACAATCACTTGCAAAGATGCACCTAAAATTGTACTTCCTAATCAAAAGGCAGCTTAAATAGAAAAAGTAAAATGGAGAGTGTAAATAATGGAAAGTTATAAAATACGTATTAAAGAAGCTACAAAAGTAGGTTATGCAGAAGCTGAAGTAGGGGATAGTATTAATTACTCTGTTCCAGGAAGTAAGACTAGAAGAGGAAGGGTAGGAAAAGGTGTTGCTCAAACGTTAGATACAGCTTGTAATCAGGCTGTACTAACAAAGGATTTTAGAGTTAGGCGGCTTGCACCCAAAGAGTGTTGGTCGCTTCAGGGGTTTCCAGGTTGGGCGTTTGATTGTGCAAAGGAAGTAAACTCAGATACACAATTGTACCGACAAGCAGGTAATTCTGTTAGTGTACCGGTTATTTATGCGATTGCGAGAAAATTAGAGTGATAGTCTTATAGTATATTGATGAAACAAAAAGCCTGGCTTGTATAAGTCAGGCTTTTTGTTTTTATGTTAAATGTTCGAAATAGTTTTTGGTACTGTTGTTAATAGTTTGTGAAAGAATTTGATCGTTAAGAGAGTTGCGATCGTAACCGAAATAAAATCAATGGATGTTAAAAGCATATACCCAATCAAGAAACTTGTTATACCGCATAGTAATGGGTTAAACATGTTATCTTTATTAAAATTAATAGTTAAGTATAATTCGATAAGTTGTAAATCTAATTTCTGCCGCACTATAAATGGCAAAAATAATAATGGAATACTAAATGAGAAATATAGAATGTAAATGTAATTCATCTGAATTCCCTCTCTTCTTTAGAATTTTTAATGCTCCGCGCGGCTATTTATAGTTTATTTCATTCGATTTTGAATAGCAATACCCTGGAAAAAGGGCTAAATCTGTGTAGTTAATAGACAGTGCTGTGCACCTTTCTGTTTGATAACATAAGAGTCAGTTTACATGGCTGTTACTTTAAAACACACACCAAAAAAAAATTTTACGTATTACTAGTATAGCGCTATATGATGAAGAGTTTATTTTGATATGGTATAATTTAGGTAATAGAATATTGCAATTCTGTTTTGGTTGTGTGGGTTATAAATAGGTATAAGATAAAGAAAATAACTTAGTAGAAATGAGGGTTTAACGTGTCATATAATGAACTAATAGAGATCATTAAAAATTCAACTGAGGATAGTTGGATTGTGGAGAGTAATAAAATTGTTTATAAAGACGATTTATCAGTTTCAGTTACATTAGGTACAATATTAGAAAGACAAAGTGATGAACAGCTTAAAGATGCGGTGTGGGATAATACGTTTAATGAATATAAGTGTAATAGACTTATTACTTTGGAGTATAGATATAATGATTTTGTCCATCCTTCAACTTACTTATATAAAGATACAACTATAATTCCTCTTCCAGTGGGAGCGAATAGAATACATGAGTTTTACCAATATGAATTTGATATTGCTGCATTACTATCCAGTGATCGTTCGAAATTTGAAGTCGAAATGAAAAATACCAATATATATATTGGAGATACTGCTATTAAGTAGTAGTAACATAAAAGTCAGTTAGAAAAATTTCAAGATAACAAATAAGAAGAGCGTATTGTTCACGCTCTTCTTATTTATAAAAAATTATAATTTCACATACCTTACTAATCTATATAAGATTCGAATAGTATAAAGTGAGAGTGAATTGGGAATAACTATAACACGGTTATATGAATCTTTATTTATGCATAAAGTTCGATTGGTTAAGCTACTGATCATGGTGTATTCAATCGAAAAGAAACAGAAAATCGTCACGAATAATCAGGCACATACATAGCCTGGTGCACCTCTATATTTCAAGTGTCTGAAAAAATGTCACATAGGGATATATGTTGTTATTTGATTTACTAACAATACATAGTGAAAATCGCCTGGTTGATTTGCCCTAAATCAATACTGGGCTATTCGTGTTTGTTTTTATATGCTTTGTATTGGTTTGTGGCATTCGATTGCTGCACCTAATTTATTTTTGTTTTAATAATTTCACATACCTTACTAAAAATAAATTTTAGTGATTGACACAATAATCTCTAGAGTGCTACGTTTTTAGTGTTAAAGTAATATGAGGTTTATTATTTAGATGCTACATATAGGAGAAAAGGTGCTGGAATACGTTTAGAGAATGAAAAACTTTCTTCTGATATTCTTTAAAATCCGATATATAGATATTTTAATAAGATGAACCGTACATGTAGAGAGGAAGAAAGTAAGATGTTTAAAAAGGTTACATCGGTTGTTGCTTCTGTTTTATGTGCTAGTTTCCTACTAACAGCTTGTAGTAGTGGAGAGGAAGAGACTAAAAATACAGCAAAGGCAACTGACAAGAAAGAAACAAAACAATCCATTAATTTACCGTATATAGCGGAGATCCCAACAATGGATGTAACAAAGGCAACTGATAGTGAATCAATGAATGTAATGCGTAATGTGTTTGAAGGTTTGTATATACTAGGGAAAGACAATAAATTAATTCCTGGTGTGGCGAAATCTTATGATGTGAGTGAAGATAAAAAGACGTACACATTTCACTTGAGAGAATCGAAATGGTCAAACGGAACGCCTGTAACAGCTGAAGACTTCGTGTTTGCTTGGAAAAGGGCTGTGAATCCCGATGCGGCAGCAGAATATTCGTTTTTATTCTTTGATATAAAGAATGCTAAGAAAATAAATAGCAAAGAGTTATCTGTAGATCAGTTAGGGGTAAAAGCAGTAGATAATAAAACATTAGAAGTACAATTAGAACAACCCGTCCCTTACTTTATAAATTTGACAACGTTTCCAACGTTTTTACCAATAAACGAGAAGTATTTTAAATCAAAAGGGAATCAATATGGTCTAGAAGCAGATCAGTTAATTTATAATGGGGCATTTACGCTGGATAATTGGAAGCATGAGCAAGGTTTTCAATTTAAGAAGAATAAAAGTTATTGGGATGCTCAAACAGTTAAATTAGACGAAATTAACTTTGATATTATAAAAGATAAGTCAACAGAAGTGAATTTATATGAATCGGGTCAAATAGATCGTGTAGGGTTAACAGGAGATTTTGTAGACAAATATAGAAATAGTCCTGACTTCAAGGAGCGCCCTGAAGTTACTATGCAGTTTTTACGTTTGAACCAAAAAAATGAGGTATTAAAAAATAAATATGCAAGATTGGCAATCAGTAAGTCATTTGATAAGAAAGCTTTTACGGAAACCGTATTAAACAATGGTTCACTTCCAGCGGAAGGAATTGTGCCGCTTAATTTTGCAAAGGGATCGGACGGAAAAGACTTCCGAAAAGAGAATGGGAACTTAGCGAAATATGATGTGGATGCAGCGAAGGAAGACTGGAATAAGGCCAAGCAAGAGCTAGGGAAAGAGGAAGTAATATTAGAATTGCTAACAAGTGATAATGCGTTAGCAAAGAAGAATGCAGAGTATCTAAAAGGTGAGCTGGAAAAGAATTTGAACGGATTAACCGTGAATGTTAAACCGCAGCCACGTAAACAACAAATTGAATTGTTATTAAGTAGCGATTATGACATAGGTGTTGATGTATGGGGACCGGATATTCCTGATCCTATTACATTTTTAGATTTATTTACGACAGATAGTACATATAACTTTGATAAGTATTCAAACAAGCAATATGATGAACTAATTCATAAGGTGAAAATTGACTTAGCGGGCGATGAAAAGGCACGTTGGGAAGCAATGAAACAAGCAGAGAAAATCTTATTAGAAGATGGAGCAGTAGCGCCTTTCTATCAGCAAGGTAGATCATATTTGCAGCGTTCTTCTGTAAAAGGTATAGTGACGAATGATTTTGGCGGGGAATTTAACTATAAGTGGGCTGAAGTTAAGAAATAATTAGCTATGCACTTAAAAAAGAGCATTCCATCTGGAATGCTCTTTCCTATTTCGATACAAAAGATGTTAGTGTAATTGTCTTAATAGATGATTTATTGTTTTTATAATACTTATACTATATTCAAAGACTCTGTGATGCTGTCTAAATCTTGATATGTAATAAAGTTATTCATGGCTTCTAATGTTTCTATACCTCTTGGTCCGAGATATGATGTTTTTGTATTCATTTCCAAAATAGTTTGCCGAAGGTGTGGTAGAAAGGACATCGATTTTTTGTCATCACTTAAAAGATAGTAGTAATGCATTAGTCCTATCGCTACACAAGCAGCATGATATGATCGATCTAGGGGACGTCTTTGCTTGCGAATGGCTGATATAACATGAGCTTCTTCATCTTCGCAAGCATTAGGGTCTGGAAATATACAATTTATCATATCATCGAAGAAAAGACTGTTATGAATAAATTCATGATATATAGCATCTGCATAATCGATTACTGACCATTTTTTTGAGGGATTTAACCAAATTAATCCAAGGCTACTTGATACAGAACCTCCACCAAATCCTTTGACTTTAAAACAGCAGATTGCACCAATTAATAAGTTAATAAGACGGTGCAGATCTGGATGAAGTATTTGTATCAATTCTAGAGCTTTTTTTATATTGTAAAGAATCTTTTCCCTATTTTGTTCACTAAAGATATGTATGTTTCCCCTAGTAGCTTCCTCTGGAATCACATTACTTTCTATAAGATGGTTGCAAACTACCTTATTCTCAAATTGGATTATCACGTTTTGATTTTCAAATGGAATTTTTGTCTTTTGAAGTGTGTTTAAAGCTTGAAAGAATAGTTCCTTTCGATTTTTCTCGGTAATTAATAGATCTGTTTTATAAAAAAAGTGTATTAGTTGATCCATATTTGAAAGAATAACTTTTGCATTAAGGAAAGGTAAATTTGTTTTTGGTTCTGGACGTAGGTTAGGAATCATGAAAAAACCTCCCAATTTAGAAGTATAAAAATTATCTTTACTTGGTTGCGATTATTTAATTTTAAAAGTTTTTTTGTTATTTGCCTTCTTTATTTTCTTCATCCTCATTTTCGTCATGAATTTGCATGACAAATCTCACTACTACTGTTCTTGCTTTATTAGAGTTGAAATGGTTATCTGCAAATTTTTGAATATTTTTCTCCGTCACCTTTTCTCCATCTTGCTTAACTTTTTTTTCATCCGTTACTTTTTCTACCTCATGCTCATTTTTTTTTTTATCCATAATAAAATAACCCTCACTCTCTTATGTTTATATTGTAATTATTTTCCATAAATTGTTTGGTTTATACATTTCGATTAAAAGAATATTTGTATTCTAAAATGACACAGTGTAATTAGGTAAAAAAAGGAGTCGATGTATTCGACTCCTTTTAGTTACAAGTGGTGTAGAATTATAGTATAATTTTAAATGGGTATATTGCGTTAGAGAACCTCTGTATTCTTTAATTGCAATGAATGACAGATTGTAGGGGTAGGATCTTACAGTCTGTTTTTTTATGGTTTCCTATAAGCCTTCTTATGTAGTCGGATGCAATTTGTATTAAGCAGATTCTAAGGTCTTGATTTAAGTAATTGTAAAGTTGCAGCTGTCTTCTGATGTAATCCTGATCTTTTTGTGTGAAATTTTTAATCATATCAATAACAGTATCGTGTTCGAAAAAGAAATATTTTTCATTTGCTTCAATAACAAATACATCATTTTCTATAGGATGATTTTTGAAAAACAAATCAAAGAAAGATAGTGGCTTTTGATTTTCTTTTATAGTGCTCATATTCTGATTCTCCTTTTACAATAAAATTACTTAACAGTAGGTGATAAAATCTCAATGATCTGTGGAACTTTAGGGTTATTTATGTAGTAATACACTTCTAAACCTCTTCTATCGTATCCTAATATCTTTCCTTTCATTTTAGATAAATGCTGTGAAACTGTAGCCTGTGGCATTTGTAGTATGTTAACAAGCTCTGAAACATTTAATATACTGTGTCTCATAAGAATTGTTATGATTTGAACACGAGCTGGATGAGATAGCGTTTTTAACATATCAACCTCTTCGTTAGATATAACTGTTTGTGTGTGTGTCATTGTGTGATTCTCCTTATATATATGTATTTTGAGTTGGTGATAAGCGTCTATAGTTATGGCATACTTCTAAAGCCCAATTGACATCTTTCTCAAGTTTTGTACCCTTAGCCATTATTCTTAGGGTTTCATTGATCCACTCTTGGCAGTCTTGATAGTTTTGAGATACCTGGGCATTAATAGTAGCTTCTAGAATTTGTTTTCTCTTAGGTATTGTCATTCATGTTCTCCTTTCTCAAGAGCTATAGCGCTATATAGTCATGGAATATAGCCACTTATTTCCTTTTAGTTGATCCGTATCCAATGAATCGTCTATTCGATAATAACGTGTCTCGTTATATGGTGAAGTAATGGCGAAGTACATATAGATATGACCTTTACGAATAAACTCAATTTCCTCACCTCCTCCAACTGAATAAGCTTCAGATAATAACTTTTTACATCTAAGAATGGTCTTTAATTCTTCATTAAGATTCATATAGATCCTCCCAGGGGTTAGATACATTAGATTAGAAAAGCATAAGATATTAAGCAGATAACCAAGATAATTCCAACGATAGTAGTAAATAGTGCCAGGAAGCTAAGAATTATATTATATAGGAAGTAAGCACCAATTAAGAGCGCTATTAAAAGTCCCATTATGAGAGATAATGTTCCGATTGTATGTAGAGAAATTACATTAAAAAATACTAAAGCTATGACAACTAATCCTATAATACTAAGGGTTCGCATGGTTATCGCTCCTTTCTGATTGTGCACATGTGGATTTGTACACATGTGCACAAAATTAAGTTAAAAAAATATAGCGGTTTATCACTACAACACTGATATAAAGGGATTATATGACTCTATATGTTTTATGTAGGCATAACATGTGTAAATGTGTAAAAGACCACATGTACACATTTACACATGTTATTTTTATTTCTTTTGTTGTTTCTTAGCTTCTTTAAGAGCAGCTTTACGCTTAATATTTTCATGTTGTGCGTGGAATAATCTAAGCTCTTCAGCTGACAATTTATTTATATACAAGTCATGCATTTCACCAAGCAGTTCATAAGCATATTGATACTCTGAAATCTCAAGCAATGCATCGAATTCGTGTTTAGTCTCTAAAGGCATTCGAATAGTACCACGTTTATCTCCATTCACCAAAGTTGCTTTTGCAGGTAGACTTGGATCATAAGGGGTAGAGGGAGTGATATCAGCTTTATAGCCAACATCTATTTTCCCTCCTTTATTTTTATCACTGGGGTTCTCTCCACCCTCCTTTTTGTTAAAAAAACCCATATTTTTACTCATTGCTCAATTCCTCCATCTTTTCAATTCGTTCTAAAAATTCATCTGCAAATGGTTCGAAAACTTCATTAAATAACTTCTTATCCCAATATTGATCTTTATTTAAGCCGATACGTGGAATGCTTTGAATTCTTTTAGCGTAAGGTATTAAATTTCTAAATAAATTATTTTCTCCAAAAATGTCTTTTGCATCTTGAAGTACTGTAGCATCGATTTTACCGGAACTATGTAATTGATTTGGTAAAACGCCAATTACATCAAGTGGAGCATTAAATTCTTCTACTAATTTTTTTAGAAATCGTCCGATATAATCATTAGCACCATCTAAACTATCACTTTGTGTTTGGAACGCTACGAGTACATAGTCACTTGCCATTGCAGAGCTTTTTGTATAATAAGATGCTGTAGGTGGACTGTCAATGATAACAAAGTCATAATTTTGTTTTAAAGGTTCTAATAAGTGTCTAAAGTAATTGATCTTATTAGTTTCTACTTGATGATAGTTAGGATCAGAAGAATCAGTATGACCGAATCTTGATGTTAGTAATGCTTCGAAGTTTTCGAAGTCACTATGGGAAGGAAGTAAATCTAAATTCTCCATTATATTCAACTGCATGTCTTCTAAACTACCATCTTGTACAGCTCTCATTAATGTTTTGTCGAAAGCGAAGTATTCATCATTAATTCTTTTTTTTGTTAAGATCATTGTTTTTGTTGTATTAGCCTGTGGGTCCATATCAACTGTCAGTACTTTATATCCTTTTAAAGCTAAATGATAAGATAAGTGTCTTACAATAGTAGATTTACCAACGCCACCTTTACTATTTGCGACAGTGATAGTTAACGGTCTTTTTAATTTCATATGTATCCCTCCAAAAAAACTTTTTGTCCATTTACACATGTCCACATTTACACGAGTTCACATGTGTAAAAACTTCTTAATGCAATTATACTATCCTACTAAAAAAATATCAACATATATTTACACATTTACACATGTCCACATTTACACAAGTTCACTGGTGAAAGAGAAACGTTGATATAACAAGGTTTTTAAAGATTGATACGAATATTTTTTTACACATTTACACATGTGAACATTTACACAAGTGTAAGTCTTGTTTCAAACATTTTTTTCTAATTAATAGAATAAAAAGGGAAAAGTAAAATGTACACATGTACACACTTACACTAGTGCACATGTGTACATGGAAGCGGTTTTGTTGAAATTCTTTGTTTACAAACAAAAAAACTTGTTGTAACGTTATAGACAACAAGTTTTCTCAACGCAATTCGATTTAGTTTGATAATATACATAAGAAATTCGTAAGAATTTGTAGGATATATATAAGACACATAAACATAAAAAAACAAATAAAAAAAGAACGGCTGTCTAAGAGACTTGGAAATCTCATGGACAGAGGAAGTAGATCTGCTGGAAACATTTCTACTTCTTGGTGAATACAATTTGCTGGAAACATCTTGTATTCCATTTACGTCACTGCACTATCAGTGAGTAAACTTCCCAAACCGTTCTAGTTAACTATGCTATTGAGATATGAAATATCTCTTATTAGTATAGTTAATTAGTGTAGATTTGTAAAGATAGAAACCCCTATTTAAGTGCATCTATTAGCGTATTTAATTATGGATTTTTCTACCTTTGTATACAATTCGGGAAGTCTATTTATTAAGGTGAGCAGTGATATAACTGCTCACCTTTTTTTGTTGTCTTAAATCTAGTAGAAAGGAGATTCAACATGAATACAGTACAGAAAGCTATTAATCTTATACTTCATAAAGGTTTACGAAAATATAAATCTAAAAATTCAAAAGCTGCTCTAGTATCTATTACAAAACAAGAGAAATTTGAAGACAAAATGCTGAATGGTAAGAAGAATAAAAAAGGATCTATTTTTATTACTCGTAAAAAAGCTGATTTAAGCGCACCTTTTGGTACAAGAGGAGTAGTGTTATCATCTGAGGAAGCTACACTGGATCATGTTGGACAAGCTTCTCACTGGACTCCTAATGTATATAATTTTGGTACATATGGCGAGAATGGTCTTCGCACTATCGTTGGGCATACAGAAAAGAACTTACAGCAAATTAATTGCTTCGTGATTGATATCGATTCAAAGTCATTCCCAATGACAGCGATTAACGATGTTGCGTTAAATGCTGGTTTTGGTGTGCCGACTATGATTCTTCAAACTACAAAGGGTTACCAGGTATATTATGTGCTAGATAAAGCTGTATATGTAACAAATAAAAAGAACTATATCGCTATTAAATCAGCAAAAAGAATCTCCCAAAACTTGAGAGAAATGTTTGCTGAAAGCCTACCACAAGTAGATTTAACATGTAATCACTTTGGATTCTTCAGAATGCCTTCAGAAGAGAATATCATTATGTTCTTTGAGGAAAACGTATATTCTTTCAAGGAGCTGCAGGATTGGAGTAAGAGACAAGATGATAACAAAGGCAAAGAATTTTTCGCAATTCCAGGTGAAAATAACGTAATTGAAACTCCATTTTCAAAAAACAAACCTGTAGAGCAACCGAAACAGGTAGAAGAAGCTTGGTTTAAGCAAGTTATAAACTGCACGAATATAGCGCCACAACAAACAAAAGCAGGACGAAACAATGCAATCTTCACTCTGTCACTAGCATGTTTCCAAAGTGAAGTATCAATTAAAGAAACACTAGATATGATGGATCAGTTTAATAGCAACCTGGAACAACCTTTAGAACATGCTGAGGTTAGAGGGATTGTCATGTCTGCATATTCAGGAAAATACCAGGCCGCACACAAAGATTACATTGATCGTCTACTTCAAACATATGCGACACCTGGACAAGTTAATTCGTTTAGATCACCAGCTGCATTTTGGAGAAAACACAAAAAGCAACGTGAGGATCGAGTACGTTCTCATTGGCATGAGTGGGAAGCGGATATTATTGCTTTCCTGTCAATGAATTCTAAAAACAAACCTGTGCTATACTTTACACAAAAAGAACTATGTGAAGCGATTAATATTCCTAGAAGTACCCTAAACACTGTCCTGAAAAAGAGTAACAAAATATATAAGACTGTTGAAGGGAAAGGGAAAACTGCAAAAACAGGTTTTTCAACGATTGGAATGTTAATTTCATTTGCATTACGTGAAAAAGGGCAAAAGAGAGAGGGTTATTTAAGTTATTTAAACGAACTGTTTCCCCAAATGGGTAATATCTTACTACAAGCAAAGAACGATAGCGCTATGGAAGAAGAAACCGTGTCATACAGCCTAATAGAAGGGCTACCAGCTGGTTAATTTTTAATTGTCCACTGTGCCAATACATAAATATATCTACGATACATCTTTCGGACAGATAGCTATAGCGTTATACGTTTAATAATTACGGACTTACTTATTGCTAGGGGGATATTTTGAGTTATTTAGGGTTCTGTACTCTTTATGGTATGTGAAATTATATAGACTGTTTTAGAAATCTATTCTATTGGTGGTGTGCTATATGGGTAAAAATTATTCTGTAGATCGTGATAAAAAGGGACGTTATAGACATTCTTATGTATTCATGAGGGGGACTAATGTAGAGATTAAGTTACTTGGTCATGAAAGTATGTTAAAAGGGAAAGTTACAACAATTGAAGAATATTATTGTGTTTTAGATGTGGAGGGGGACGGTGATCCTTATCAGGTAACTGTTAACTTTGCAGAAGTAAAATATATAAGGCATGAAGAGTTTGTGTCAGTCGAAGAAAGATCACCTAATTATACGCCTGAAGATAAGAAAACGTCATTTGTGTTTGATATAGGGGAAAAGATAGCTTGTGCGTTTAAAGATGGTAAAGGAATGAAAGGATTTGTATTATCTGAGGGAGCTTATTATCTGCATATCAAAACAGAGAAGGGCAATTTCTGTACGGTCATGAAGAGTGCTTTATCTTATATTTTACATGATGAGCATACTGGATTATTAGAGACAAATGATTTTTATACAGAGGAAATGAAAGCAGCTGGTTATAGTAAGCCAACGGAGTATGTTTTTTCTGTAGGGGATCAAATCACGGTGTTTTTTGCTAATGGTAAGAACGTGACCGGTGCAGTTCTTGATGAAAGTAAGTATTGGGTATTACTACAGTCTGAGAAGGTTCAAATTACTGTTTTAAAAGGCAGCTACTCTTATTTTAAACATCAAATATATGAGAATAAACCGTTCTTGTATCAGGCTAATAAGCGGTTAAAAAAGGAATTGAAAAAGTAGGATTTTAATTGTAGACTTTTCTTTTTCCGTCAAATGTAAAAATTTATGAGTATAAGAATATTCTTATACTTTTCATGTGGTGTAAAATTAGTCAAATGCTTTTTTTAGATCACATATGTTAACTGAAAAGAGTTAGAATACTTTAAAATGTGACCTCTATTTTGGGGGTCTTTTTTCTATCGATTAACATATATATGCATAATTGCATAATATAACAATGGGAGAAATAGTATAATATGGTGATGTATTTTATATATTTTTTTGGTAATCTAATAGTTACATAGAGATATATAAACATATAGAATTAACGCTATTGGTTTTTTGGGGAAATTTTCACGTTACATGTCGTATTAATCGATGATAGGAACGAAAAGTCTCTGTTCCAGAAGGGGCGCAATAGTTATGGATAATAAAGCAAAAAAAGAAGATGAAGAATCAAAAAAATTATTTAACAGTTTTTTAAGTACTCTTATTAACGATATAGATTTTCAAAAGAGAAATCAGGAAGACATTGCTAAAGAGATTGGCATTACTCCCGGAACATTTTCGAAGAATTTATCAGGAAAAAATCAATTTGGATTTTGGAAGTTAATTAAGTTACTGGACATATTATACGAGAATGACATTAACAAAAAGCGTAAGTTGTTATGTGCCTTTTGTTCAGTTACAACAAGTAAAAAGAATCTTAGAATTGCTATGGAGTATGCAAATGCTAAAGGTGATCTACTGTTGTTGAAATTTATTGTAGATCAGGAAAAGAATTCAGCTCTTGCAATGAATCGAGAATGGGCTTATGTATATGAATTGGTATGGCAGCGTAGCAGCGGTGTCATTGCGAAGCAAGAATTGTTGGATAGGCTTGAAGATCGTAAAGGTAGCAAGGTCATTAAAACAAAGGAAATGAAGATCCTATATGGCATATTAACTTGCTATACTATGTGTGATTTAGAAACATACACCTCGTTATTCGAATATGCTGATGTCTTACTACCAAAAGTTGAAGATATATCCGATAGTTTTATTAAAATAGCTTATTTAGGCAGAATAAAAGAGTGCTTGTCATTTGCATACTTAGTCCAGGACAAACTCGAAAATCTTAGAAGTACATGCCATGAGATTTTAGAACTAGAAGATTCTGAGAGTTGTTTTAATCTTTTAAGAGCTTCTGCTCTTGTATATCTAGCGGAGTCGTTTACTTTTGATTGCTACGAAAGTGCATCTAAGTATATAAAAGAGTCCTTGGAACAATTAGAGCCATATTACTTTGAGAGAGAGAAACAAAGACGACAAGAAATTCTTAATACGTATGCATTTATTAAGCTAGTTAATAAAAAAGATTTGGATAGAATCAAAATATATCATCCTGCTGAGGAATCTCTTTTAGAGATCATTAAGGGGAATTACAAAAATGCAGTTACTATTCTTAATGATCTAGAAAAGAAAAATGGTTTTTTAACTCCAATGCAATATTGTTATTTGGGAATGGCGAAGAATGATATTACTTTAATTGAAAAGGCAATTGCGCTGTTTGAGTGCGCTGGTAATAGGTTCTATTGCAAGTTTCCTAAAAAAATGGTGGTAGAATTTAATAAAAATGGTATAATATATGAAGGTGGTGCTATATGAAGAAATTATTATTTGTATTAACAAGTATAGTTCTTGCGGCAGGAATTATTTATACTGCTGCTGGTAGTAAAGAGCAACCAAACAATATAGTTAAAAAAGATTCAGAACAATTAGTAGCTAGAATGGGAGATCCTGGTGGCGGAATCGGGTAACCTTTAAATAATTTGAATGCGATTGTCTCAATAGAGGCAATCGCATTCGTTGTTTTTAGGGATATTTCCTAAATATCGAATTTGAAATACGTGAAATCATTGTGAATTATTCACAAACTATGGTTATCACCTGAATCTTAATTAATAAACTATATTTGGATAAAACAATTTACTATCGTCAAAATGTGAAATTAGTGTTAGAATAAGAACAAGTGTTCTAAAATTACGTTTAATTTTTTTGTATTTTTAAAATTACAAAAAAAAAATCCAAGTTATCTGATGTACTGATAACATAGGATTTTCCGAAGATTTATGATATGTAATTTGGTTAGATGTTACAATTTTTAAGAAAATATGGATTGACGATATTGTTCAATAGTTGTAATCTTGTTTGTGATAGATTGTTTGTAAGAACATCTAACAAGCGAACTACTAACAATTACATAGTACATGGGCAGAAAGCAATAAGAGTTGGAGCTCCTATTACTTTCGACCTTCTTAAAACAATAAAGGTGTTTTAGAAAGGCCGCCCACTTTGATGAAGCATAACTAGATGCAACATCAATAATATTATACTGTTTCGTGTGTTTATACAAGGGTATACTTGCGCGATTTTACTGGCAAATATTATTGGTTTTGCTCGGCTATTCTTCAAGAAGTGGTTCTTCGGATAGGAAGAAAAAGGCGTAAACTAAAACACATTAGTTTACGCCTTTTTTGTTTTTTTATCCGTAGACTGCATTGAAAATTTTATAATGCTCGCCTTGAAATTTGTTTTAAGAGTTATGTGATTCTTGGTTGAGTTGAAAAACTTGTTGTTAGATGGACAGCTGATCCTGAGAAAATCGGCTGTTAAATATAAAAATTAAAGATTGGAGAAGATGATCATGCGTGCAAAAGAATTTAGTAAAAAAACACATAGTTTAAAAGTTGTACAAGAAATGGATACTGGTGCTTTAGTAAGAAAGGCTCATTCAATTAGTACTTTTCAAGGGCAAGAATATATCGTATTGGATAATGGCAATCTGTATGATCCAATGGGAAAGCGTGAAATTCCCCTAGCTAGAATGTTTAGGTATATAAAATGTGTGAGAAACAGCTATGGCGTTATAATCGCAAAAAAATCTAAAACTAATGCTAAATTGATGGAAGTTAAATTTATTAAAAAAGCAAATAAAGTTAGTTAGTAATTAAATATTTGATCATTTAATTGTGCATGAAATTTAAATGCACCTGGGATCATTTGAAGTTTTGGAATCGATAAGGGATGGCATTATGAGGATTTAATCCTATCAAATAATTACACTCTCTTAGTTAGGTTAAGATGATCCCGATTGTCCTTTGAAAATTATATATAGATGCTGGGGGAGTGCCACGACCACTGTTTGCCACTCCATTTCGTGATTAGGGAGAAGAAAGACACGAATAAACCCTGAGGGTCATAAGTACCGCTTGTAAGAAAGCAACTAGTGGTGGTCTATCTTGTAGGGCATTACGCACTACAAATTACTTAGAGGACTGCTGTACATTAGATCATAGTTAGATCATAGCGCCATGACGGAGTATTCCTGAGCGATTAATTGTACATTCATTCCTTTAGCGAGTGGGCGAAACGAGACTAATCGTCCCTTTTGCAAATGAAGAATCTCCTTCTTGCATTTGTGAAGGTATAAATATAGACCTTTAATTTTTAATCGTTTTATGATTGAAAATGGTTTTATGTAGAATTAAGCTGATCAAATATTAAATTGTATGAGAAGGTAGCTTCTGAAAAAATTGAACAAGCTGCGTATAAAGGGAGTAAGTAATATGGGAAAGGAACACCGTGAAAGGTATGTAAAAAAAATTGCAGGTGTTATAACAACAAAAAGAAAATATCCTACGGGATATTTAGTCGTTGGAGAATATGATTTAAGTTTAGAATTTCAGAAAGAAATGAAAGATATGCTAGATCATGAAGATATAGTGAGCTGCCATTTAGATTTTAATAAATATGATAGTGAAGCTGATTGTCTTGTATCTTTGAAAAGAGCGAAGAAGAAATTAGGAGAAAGTAGAGGGTCAGGGAAGCTGCTAATTTTAGTTATTACAGCATTTGATCGTCTTACTAAAAAGTATATGGATGCAGTACAACAATTAATTGGCTGTAATGCTATTGGTATTAATTTATTCATTAGCGCAAATGCTCCATTGGTTCATTTAGTGGGATTAACTGAATACATGATTACTTTTGATTCAACAGCTAAAGTCTTATCAGAGTTCTATCGCTATAATACACAACAGGTCATTTGTTCACTATATAACGAAACTTTAGCTCGAAATTTTAACAGAGCATGGAGGTGAGTGAACTGAATGTTAACTCAAAAGCAAAGAAAATCCTGAAGAGCAAAAGTATTAGTGTTGGTTTATTTGATTTAGATCAACGTTATGGTTTAGGTAAAAAAATTAATGTTTTTTGTAATAGTATGAATGCAATTTATACATTTACAGTAATTAATATAACTTTGGTTCGGAAAACACATTGGGTTGTACATTTAAAATGAGATCCATTGTGCTATAGCGCCATGAAAATAAAAGGGTCTCACATGTTGATATGATGATATAATAATATAGTTACTATCAATAGAATGGGGAGAAGAGACCATGTTTAAAAACATGAAATTATTATCAGTTTTATGTGTCTTTATAATCACAATACTTTCGGGTTGTAGTGATAATTCATTAGCATTTAAAAAAGGTGAGAAGTATAAAGAAAATGATGGATCAACATTTATAGAAGTAATAGAAGATAACGAATGGAAGATGCATCGTGGTAAAGATCGTCCTAACGAATATGCTTTATACAAAGTAGAGGAAACGGAATATAAAGCTGGAAAATATGCTGTTGTATCTATTTCATTAAAAGAGAAATTTGGTAAAAGTGATCCTTTACGACTTGCCAATGGTGGAGAAAAATATTTAGTTTCACCAACTGAGAATGGAATTTCTACTAAAAGAGTAGATTTATCATCAGATAACTATTGGGATAATTTCCAAAAAGAATTTAAAGCAGCTGATGATAAAGAAGCTTTCCTAAAAAAAATATCTGAAGGTAAAACTCGTAAGTACGAAAAAACAAATTAAATGAAATGTAAGAGTGAGAGTGGAATCATTTTAATGGTTCTGCTCTTTTTTATTGTCAAAAGTAGGGGAATGGGAGGTAAGGGGATATGATTGGCCGAGATCAAATGATATTGCCAGGTATGATAACTTTTATGGTTTTAATGATTTTGTTATTTGATGCATCACTTTCATTCATCATGATCCTTACAGGAAAGATAATGTAGTAATGGAAAACATCAAAGCAGCTGTAAAAGATGTTTGTTTGTGGTTGTTGGTTTTGGTCTTAATAACTTTATCTTGGTTGGGGATTCAGAAAGTGATTATTAAAATGGTGTTAGGTTGAATATATTTTTTATTTGCAAACTCTTTTTGCATTATTTTAATGGAGGGATATTTATGAGTAGTGAGATATTGAACATTGGGGCAACCTTTCATTTGAAGGAAGGGATACAGAAAATTACTTTAGTAAAAGCGAGTAGTGTTGAAGAAGCGAGTCAATATATAAGTAATAAATTTTCGGCAGGGGAAGGACGAGCTATATTTCAGCCAGTTAACGAAAGAAGTTGGAGTGTAAAGGAACGGTTTTATTTTGAAATTTCTCGTGAAGATGTGATTTGTACTACATATGAAGTGTATTAGCCTTGATTTTAAAGAGCAGATCCCTCGGGGCTGCTCTTTTTTACTAGTTGTATATAAGAGTGGAGATAGTGGTTGTAAGTTCCCCTTTCTCCGTATATAGCGTACTATCTCTACTCTTATATACATCTAAAAACATTTTAAATGGGAATGAAAAGGGGTGTTTGTTTTGAACGAGAAAGATTTACTGATTTTAGTCTATTCCTAAAGTGGGGAAAAGAGGATGAAATAAATGAAGAAAAATAAAAGCTTAATAATCGGACCGTCAAGGGATGGAAAATCAAGTGCTGCTATGGAACAAAGAATCTTGAAAGAGAAAGAAGAACAACGAAAGCAAGGTCATAGCATACAGCAAATTTATGTCGATCCATCAAATGGAGATGAAGCAAATGAAGAAAAATAAGAAGTGTAAGAAGTGCCAGGGTAAAGGTTTCATATTCGGTAAAAATTACATAATAAAAGAAGGGTCGTTTGGATATGAGCCACATGAATATGGTATTAAGGTCACATGCTCTACTTGTTTTGGGAAAGGTGTGAAGTAAGTAGATGTTTGATTCTAGTATCTTAAATATATTTATGAGGAAGAAGCGGTTATGAAAGAACCTGGTGATGCGTTACATGTTAAAGGAGATTTAGAAGAAGGGGTATGGATGAAAGATGAATTACATGAAACCCTGGGAAGTAATTTTTGCTTTCGTGTAGCAAATGTTTTAATAAAAAGCCAGTAAAAGGGGTGGATGTTTTGAATGCAGCAGAAAGGGATCATAAGATAGGTCAGTTAAAGCGAGAAATTAATGAGATATGGAAATCTTTATCTATAGGAAGTATTTTTGTACTTTTTATTTGGTGGTTTTTAGAACCAATGATGAAAGAAATAAGTAGTTTAGGCGGGGAAGAGAATGAAATATTAACTACTATTTCGAAGGCATTCTTTGATTATATCATTGTTGCTATTTACGCAATAGGATATATTACTGCACTTATAGCCATTTTTATGAAAAAGAGAACGATTAGGAAGTATAAAAAAGCAAAAGATTTTCCTTCAAAAATTAATATACAAAAAGATGATACAAGTCAGAATCCTGTTTATGTGATTGATCATAGCAAGGAAACACCTAATTCATATGAAAAAGGGGATACAGAGATGATGAAGCGAGTATTTAATCAAAATAACAATGTTTCTATTAATTCGGGTAAACAAAATACTAGTAAAACAAGAAGTGAAAGACATTCAACACGTGCTTACAATGGATCTTCTCGCTCTTCTAATAGTACGGAAAGTAATAACATTGCTTTAGACATTGCATTAGGAAGTTCAATTTATTCAACAGGGAATGATAACGACTGCTCTTCATCAAGTAGTTCAAGCTATAATAGTTCCAGTTCAGATTATTCATCAAGTAGTTCCAGTTGTGATTAATTTCTAGTGAAGATTAACAAAGTATAAAACTTGTACTAAAAAGAGCAGCTCCTTAAATGGCTGCTCTTTTTTATTGGTACAGATTAGTTATAAACAAAGCATATTAAGGATTAATCAGTATGTTTTGTTTGTAATTAATCTCAAAAAAGGAAAGGTAATTGAAGAAATTAGGGAAGTGGGGATGGAGACATGAATAAGAAAAAAGTATTAATTAGTTTAGCGTACGCTATGGCGCTATATAGCTTAGTAGGTTGTTCGAATTCTACTAATACAGGTACTAAGGCAGCGGAGAAAGAAAAGCCTGCTACAAGTGAAAATAAAGAAGTTACAAACACCGAAGAGAATTATGAATTAGGCGAAATTAAGATTACAAATAAAGAGCGAAATAAGGAATCAAGAATTGAAGTTGTAGAAGCTCATATTGTGGATGATGGTGTACAAGCACTAGATCCTCGTAATACAGCCCTAAAAGAAGTAATCATTTTACATGATAAGGTACAAGATTGTAATTATATCTATACGTATAGCTCTAGTAGTGTAGGTTCAGGTTCAGCGACAATGAAAAAGCTAGAGTGTGGAAAGTGAAAACAAGATAGAAAACAATTAAGGAGAGAATAAATATGAAAATAAAAGAAACAGACTGCAAATATACGTATTGGGAAGAATCAATAAAAATGTTCTATATAAAACAAGAATGGCAAGGAAGAAGAGATCAAGCTAATAAAGAAAAACGAGAAGGTAAGTAGCATGGATTCACAAACAAAGAAGAATACGAGATCAATAAAAGGATTAATTAAAAGTATAGGCATAATTATACTTGTTGTTGGATTTATAGTGTATATAGGAATTAGTCTGGATGATTATTTTGATAACATCAATAAAGAACATGCTATAAAGATAGAACAAACTCATGAAAATATAAAGATAGCAGAAGAAATGATTGAAAAAGAATTAAATATTAGTAGCAAATATTTTAAAATGGTTGGTATACAACCATATTTACTTGGAGAAGTAGAAGTAGAGCTAAACGCTAATACGGAATCTTCCTGGATAGAAAAGGATTTAACTTGTAAAGTGCAAGTGAATGGTGAGAATTATATCGTTATTTTTGAAAACCAAAAAGTAGATGCTAAAAATGAAGAACTAGAAATGTATGAACCAGTAAAAATTAACAAGATCATAAAGGAGCAGAAATAATATGAAAAAATCCCTACTAGTATTTGCTCTTATAGGGCTTGTTGGTTGTGTAGATGTTGATAAGCCGGTAGCAGGGGATTCTAAAGCTGTACAAAAGATTTCAAGTGATAAAGAAGATGTTGAGGTATTTGTAGATAAGGAGACAGGGTGTGAGTATTTATATAGTACATTTAGTGGAATGACAATTAGACTAGATGAAAAGGGTAAACCGAAAGGGTGTAAAAAAATCTCGGAGCAAAATTACAATTAAATATGGAGGTTAATAATGTCAATTTGTATTGAAGGAATTCATGAGGATTATACTTATGGATTCCTTTTTTATTCTAAAAATAAAAGAATTGTTCTGGATGATGGAGTTCAAGAGTACCCAATAGATGCAGCAGAAGTACTCCTGGAAAAAGAATTCGTGTTTATAGATGAGTTAATGAAGCTTGATCCATTAAAAGTACCAGGATTAAGAGCAAGAATTAAATTACAAGCAAATTAAATAAAAATCAAAAGTCTATCAATTATATGGTAGGCTTTTTAGTTTTATTTAAAAACATAGCGCTATGTCGTTATTATTCAACTGAAAGGGAGGTTATTATGAAAGAAAAAGCAAGAAGTCCAACTATTTATTCTCTCTCATATGAGGATAGATCCTCATGGGTGTAAAGAGAGGAGGAATACGATTGTGGTTTAGAAGGTCATTTAGTTTATTATTTGTTGTTATGCTTCTGTTTGGAAGCTTGGCCGACTTTGTATCAATTGGACATGCAGAAAGTACATCAGATCAGAAACAGGCTCAAGAGAAAAAAACGGACGATGTGACTGAGCTGCAAGAAAAATCAGATCTCAAAAGTACGGGGCTTAATCCAAACGAGGTAGTTGTAGCAAATGGTAAAAAAGGTAGTGAGTTGTTTGATTTTGAAGCCTTTATTAAGCCTTCAGACATTGTAGATGGAACAGCGCCTTTTGATTCGAACGATGAAGCAGGTAATGATTCTAGCCCTAATAATGGCATTGTTAGGACGTTTGATACAGTAACATATCCATTGAAGGTGACGATTAATCCTAAGAAGAATGAAACACTAAAAAATATTAAGATGAAAATCACCGGTACATTAGAAAATGGAATTACAAACAAACGTGTTAATGCAAAATTTGCTGTTGGTGGTAAAGAGGATTTGGAAAAGGGCATTGTTTCTTTTGATATGGAATACACGTTAAAGGAAACAGGTAACTCCTTGATGATTCCAGTTACATTGGAAGTACAAGGGGCAGAGCATGGATTGAAATTAAAACCTAACATTAAAATCCAGGTTATGAGTGTGGATGGGAAAGATATTACGAATGAAAAAGTATCGCAATCGTTCGATGATATTAGTCCTGTTACTGCTTCTGGAAAAGTAAATGTTAAGGCTAAATTTTCAACTCACTATGCAGGTATGCCGAGATTGTCTTATTCAGTATTCAATCCGAAAGTGGATAAGGATGATCGTTCTTTTATCTTTCCAGTTGTATTATCTTTATTTGTAGATAATCTCCCTAATCGTAGCGATATAAGGGGAGCTACATTCCCTGTTGGAAAAGTCAATTATCACTTTGATTTTAGTGGACGTGTTGATTGGGATTCTAAATCAATGGGAGTAGATAAATTGGATTTTGAGGGGAAAGATACTCCCTTTAAAATTTTCAACTATCAAGCTATTGATAATATAAGCAAAAAAATCCCACAACCCAACACGGAAAGTTTTGAAGTAGGATTGGATAGTTATGAAGATGTGCGTACAGTTCAATCAGGGAGTGCAAAATCTTATATTCCTAAAGAAAAATGGAATGCTAGTGATATTGATAACTACACGATTAATAGTGTTTGGGATAGTGGTATTACTCAAATAAGCAAACCGAAAGTTTCAAAAGATGTTATAAATTATGAAGGAAATGTCAGTGACTTTACTATTGGTTCAACGTTCCCAACAATGATTTCGCATGATAGTCGGGTTGTGGCTTTCAATAAGAATCAGAAAGCCTTCGCAACAACAAGGTTTTTAATTCATACACCAAATGAGTATTACCCTTTAGCGAAAAATAATAAGATTAACAAGGCTAATAATGTTTATTATGATATGAAGTGTATTATTGACTCTTATGAGGATAGTAAAGGCAATGTAGTACCTTATAATACTACAGCTGCTGTTACGATTACAGAGAGAAATAATCCGAAAGGATCATACTCAATACAAACTACATTCCATACACCTGAAGGGAAAGAGCTAGGGACACCACATATAGGATACAATGTTGTATCTAAAGGTGATCCAACTATTTTAGTAGGGCAAAAAGTGAAAGTAGTGAGCCATTTAAACGTTCGTGCTGTTACAGAAGGTGGCACGACTATGGTTTACAAATGGAATACAGATTCGTTCTATTTAACAAAACGAAATTCAGAATTGGCAAAAGCTAATATGCTAAATGAAGGGTATCCAACATCTTCAGGAGGAAGAATTAAAAATAGTGATAAACAAGTCATTTCATTTGGAGTCGCAAAGAAAAATGATAATTCTTTTGAAGCTTTAACTCAAAATCAGGCTGAAGATTATGAGTGGTATAACACATATGATGAAGCCAGAAAGTATGGTGAAGTTGGAGCGATTAAGAATGATATTAATGCAGTAATGGGTGACGGAGAGGTTGTAGCGGGTTTTATTGCTTTTGATGTTAAGACAAAGAAAATTGGTAGTCTTAATGAAAAAGGAACACCAAATATAACGGTTACTGATTCAGTTATTTATCCAACAGCAGATCGGAAAATTGGTTATCGTGTTCGTGAAGATGGTAAATATAACAATTTCACGGAGTACGATGAAAATGGTAATTTAACTAAATTACAATCACCTGTGGGTGGTACAATCAACTTTGAAACATTGGGCATTATCAATGGTGAGACGAGCAGTGATATAAAGACAAACAAAAACACGTATTATAGCTCAGATGATGTGAGTATTACAGTTGATAATATTGCGAAATTACCAGCAGAGACAGATTTCAACTCTTTAGATGAAAAGGTAGAAATGCGAATGAAAATACCAAAAGGTCTTGATTATGTAGTTGGATCTGCTAAGTATGGTGATCAATATGTTGAGCCAAAGATAGAACAACAAAATGATGGAAGTAATCATTTGATTTGGCATGACACATTGACTCGTGGTAATAAAGCACTCAAAAAAATCAATTTTGAGACTCGTATTAATCCAGTGTTGCTGCTGCAGGGAAACCAGGTAGGACTAGAAATTCAAAATGTAATCAGTAGTTCTATGGATACTAGATTAGAGAAGTTTCGAACAAGCTCTAAAAATATTTCAGTTGTGAAAATTGGTATGGTTGGTGTTAGTGAAACAATTGAAAAAGTAACAGGAAAAAAGAACAGTGACTATGTAGTTGGAGTTCAACCATATACCACGATTAAAGATGAGTCACATATAAAGGCACTTACATATGTTCCTAGAAATAAGGATCACAATGGATCTGCTTTTAATGGTGTTACTTTCTTAAAACAAATAAAACTAGACAATGCTAATAACAAGAACGTTGAAATATGGCTTAATAACAGCTTTGTTGAATCAAATAATCCAAACAAAATTGATTTGAAATCAAATGGTTGGTACAGATATACAGGAGAGATGGATCTATCAAAAGTGGTCTCTATTTTGCTGTATGTAAATGATTCATTAAGCAGTAGTGATGTGGTAAAAATGAACCTTGTTTACAGAACACATAAAAATGAATTCGGAGATTTTTATGTGAGTAAGACAGTAGTAAATACCTCTGTTGATTACAAATTATCTCCTGTTTCTAACCAGGTAAAATATACAATTGTGGCAGATGCGAATTTGGGTCTTAGAAAAATAAGGATCGATACTGCGCCAGCTGATATTGGTTTGCCAGTAAGTGTACGGTTAGACAAGGAAATCATTTATGAGGACTCAAACAAGAGCAATGTTGCTGTTAACTTATATGATAAGGCTGACAACAAGCTAGTAGATAGTAAAGTATTTACCATTGAGGAAATACCGGGGGAAATAAAATTCAAGGTAGATCCAAAATTTTTAAAGAAAAATAACAAGAGAAACTACGAGGTTAGATTTGAAAAAGTTAATAAAGAATCTATTCTTATCGTAGATGGGAAAGGCAAAGTAGATACAGATGGTTATACTTCTTCTGAAGAAACCGTAAAGGCAAATGCTAAAGAATCTACTGAGTTGAAATATAAAGGCGTTATTATGACAGAACGTGAAGTTGGAAAAGAGATGGAACTTTTTTATGAAACACTTACAATTCCGTTAAAACAGCTTCCTAAACAAAAAACTGGCTATGGTTTTGAGTTGAGACCATTAGTTAGTTATAACAATGAATTAGCGGTCGCTTATGATATTAAGGCAAATGCTTCAGTAGATAAGAGTTTAATTGATTCTCATTTGAATTATGAGAAAAAGGGAGATCATTTTGTTATTCCCTTAGCAGAATCTGAGAAAACAGGCAGCTCGGACAAAAAGAACACGGATTATCTCTTTGAATTGCCACATATTAATGTAGAACAAAAAACGGGTAATTTATTTACAGATCAGCAAGTAAAAGACCATGATCCACGTATTAAGAATGCAATAAAAGATGGGAAGCGAAAGTTATATGTTCCGATTTGGGCAGACCTGGGAGAATACAATGTTCTAGTAACATCAGGAATCCCTATAGGCGCTAATAAAGTTAACTTTGAAGTAACGCAGCCATTAAATTTATATGCATATATGTACGGGACTATTGGCTCTAAAACACTAGAAGATGATGAATTACTCCTAGAACCTGTAGATCCGAAAAATCCTTTCTCAAATGGCAAACCTTCTGGTTGGTCAGATGAAGATGTTGCTTGGTTAAAGCAATAGGAAAGGAGATGAAAAATGTGTGAATGTCCTAACTTATCATTCGGCCAAGAAACAAATTATCTTTATGGCGCTATACTTCGTAATTACAGGAATAGTAATTCGTTTAATTGGATATTCGTTGCAAGGCAGTCTTTCCGCTTTTACACAAGCTGGCATCGGGAATTTACTTTCAGGGAATTTATCACTAGGTGATATGTTCCACTTTGATTTTAGCTTTGATATGAGTCAATTTGATGGCTTTAGCTTAAATATGTGGGTTGTCTTTGTAAAAGACAAAATCAAGAGTTTAATGGATGATGTGATGCCTACTACATTGGGAGCAATTAATATGCTTATGTTGAGCAAGTATTTGACTGTAGAGCGTGCTATCAAATTAGGAATTAGGTTGTATTAAAAAAATATTTAGGCAGAAAAAGAGACGTAATTTTTATATTACGTCTCTTTTTTATATACAAAAAAATACAAAAACAAAAATCGAGAGGATGTTGTAAAGATGTTAGATCAAAATACGGATAGAACTTGGTGGATGATTGGTGCAGTAGTAGTAGGAGCGCTTTTAATTGCAGCGGCAAAAGTAGCGTTTCCTGAAGTGTTCGACAGTGTTATTGATTCCTTCAAAAATACATTAGCAGGGAAATAATACACAGCAACAATATACCTAATAAATAGAGGGAGAGAGTTCTCCTTCTATTTATTAATAAAATCGGGCTGTAAAAGAAAGGAGAATAAAAGTTGAAAGACTATCCTTTCGTAATGGTATTGCTAATTGTCGGTCTCTTTTTTACTGTAATTAGCGGTTATTACTATAAGCAAAACTTCTCGACAGATTCAGTTATTCAAGGGGTGACAGAAACTGTCCGATCAAGTGCGATTGCTAATGCAGATAATAGTTCTCGTATTCAAAGTGGAGAGTTGTTTGTTTCAAAACCAGGTTTCGAAGAAGATTTTAAAAAACGTATTAACTCCAATAAACTTGTAAAAATCAACAAAGATGCAAAATACGAGTTTAAGTATCTTGATAACAAAAATGGCTCAACTAAAGCTATTAGAGTGATTATTCATGATGGGGATAATACGTACCAAGCAACTTGCAAAGTGAGTATTGCTGCATCTTAAAAGAAAGGAGAAGAAGATGTTAGGACTAAAAAATAAGAACACAACAACTAAGAAAAAAGATAGTTTTAATTTTCATCCCCAAAAGCTTCAAATGATTAAGGATGATCTTAATACAAAACATGCAGAGCTAGTAATAGATGCTCTACTTAATGAAGAAGCACGTCAAAAAATTAAATTTAAGATTAAAAAAGATTATCCAGCTCTTTTTATGGATTATGATGATGACGTAGATGTAGCAGAATATGTTGTATCTGAAATTGTTGGTACAGGTGTTATTGAAAGGCTCATAAATGAACGACCTGACATTACCGATATATCCTATAATGGAAGTCATTTAATAGTAGAGTCAAGTGATTACAAAGGGAAATATGAGAATTCTGATCACATTATTTCAGAGGAATATGTTTCTCGTGTAATTCAAAAATTCGCTAATGCTGTAGGGACAGAATTTGTTCCTAAGAAGCCAATCTTTGACGGTGTTTATGGTTCAATTCGTATTAATGCGGTGCATCATCAAAATACGGTAGGAAATTCTACAATGTCACTAAGGATTGTTCGCCCAAAACTGGCATTAAATGAAGAGAATTTCAATACATTTGCACCGGAGTTTATGCTTGAATTCTTTAAGGTACTTATGGTGAGTAGAAATAACATTGTAATTTCAGGAGAAACAGGGACTGGGAAAACTGAATTCTTAAAGCTTTTGTTCTCTTACATTCTTTTTGAACACAAAGCAGTTATGATCGAGGATGTACCCGAAACGCATGTTAAAAAGCTGTTTCCCGATAAAGATGTATTAAGTTGGTTAACTGGACATGGTGTTACGGTCACCGATTTAATCAAAGCTGCGTTGCGAAACAATCCACGATGGATTATGATCTCTGAACTTCGTGGCAAGGAAACATATGAAGCGATTCAAGCTGTATTATCGGGGCATCATGTTGTAACTTCTCTACATTCTGTCGATGCTGAGACATCGCCAAAACGACTTGTCAATATGTCTAAAATTGGTTATCAAGTGGATGAAAAATCTCTTGAAGAGGACATTATGCGTTATTTTGGTTTTGGTTGTCATATTAAGCGAGTGGTAATAAAAACAACAGTCAAAAATAATGTGCAAGTTAATCGGGTTATTCGTTATTTATCAAAGGTAGTACAGTATTCTCCAGAAGGATGCAGAATGGTATTTGAACAAAAGTATCAAAATGGAAAGTTTACGTACTCAACAGGTAGTTTATCAGAAGAATTTTATGAGCGTTTAGCTGAAGCGGATTTAAGTTACGAGCTTCCCGAATATACAAACGAATTAGCAGTTAAAAAGGATGTAGTAGTAACAAGATAAGAAGGGAGAGCTTTTAAGAAAGGAGGTATGAAGCTTGAAAGTTTCTACTTTCAACGCCAAAACAAGAAAAAAGAAATTTGTAAATGCTGATGAAATAAATGCAATTAAAGTAGCTTATGGAAAACCTTTGGAAAAAAAGGACTATGTGAGATACGCATTGATTCCAGGTTTAATTGTAGCTGGATTTTCATTTATTTTGCTGTATTATTGGTGGGTTTCATTGATTTTAGGTTTTGTGGGTGCTTTATATGGTTTGAAGGTTTTAATGCCTAAAAATATTCAAAGGGCTTATGAACAAATTTCATTTCGAGAGAGAAATAAATTTGTAAACAATATGACTCAAATTCTTACAAATGATAGTAACACTTTACTCAATGCTTTAGGAAGGGCGAGCGATCGTTCAGAAGGGGAGCTGAAGAAAGACCTGAAAGTTTTACAGGCGAGGTTAATGGGGGCAGATCATGAGCAAGTACTTCAAGCTTTCAAAGTACTTTCTAATAAATATCGTGACGATATTATATTTGTTCAGTATTTAGAGCAAGTAGAAACTGCTTCGTTAGAAGGTAAAACAAATGTAGATACGTTGAAAGACATAAAAACATACCACAATGAAATGAAGGAGAAAAAAGAAGATTATGAACGGAAGAAAGATGGTCAACTGAAGGATATGAAAATGCTTTGTAGTGTAGTGGTTATATTCATCTTGATAATCGCATTTTCATTTAGTTTTGATACGTACATTCAGGCATTTGCAAGACATCCAATTGGTTGGGGTACTTCCGGGATTTACATGTTATTGATGTTTTTCTTCTTTAAGTCTTTTGCTACATATTACTTTGATGACTCGATATTGGAGGTTAAAACATGAAGGTAGTGGCAGCGGCTAACACTAAAAAAAATCGATATAATCGGTTATTAACGGAAGAAAAATTATATGACATGTTAAAAGAAATGGGTAATACAAAACAGATGATCGATAATTTTCAGAAGAAGCGAGTTAAACAAACGCTTATGATGGCAATTATCGGTTTTTTTATGGGGTTATTTCTCTCTAAATGGTGTTACCTATTAGCGATTGCATTACCAATCTTCTTTTATCGTTCTAAATATAACAATGTGGTTAAGATGTACAACGCATTTAAATTTGACCGTCATTTAAGCTTTATTAAGTTTATGAGATTGCTAATTCCTTATTTAAAGGAATCGGAGGGTGGGGCTAGCTTGTATCAGGTGCTAAGGAAAATTCTAAAGCGTACCGAGAATCGAGTAGATGCAAATTCAGTAGCAAAATTAATGTCAGAAATAACAGATCGGCCGAATGATATTCAGCCTTTTACTGATTTTGCTATACGTTCTAGTGGCACTGATATGTCAGTCCTATTTATGCAAACAATCTATGATTTTCAACAGAATTCATACGATACAAACGTTATCGATGAATTAGGAAAAATAGCGAGTGCCGAATTGCAAAGGGCAATCGATGAAATTGTGGCATTTAAGCTAAGACGATTTACCTTTTTCCCTACAAAAATTGTAATGAGTTCATTCCTAATAGTAATTGGTTTTGCAGCAGCGATCCTGGTGTATAACCTATCAACTATTAGCCTATGATAATTCTTCAGGAAAGGTGGAAATGAATTGAAATTAAAGTGAGTGGGTGTAAATCATGCAAGAAAGTGCAATTATGGAAATAGTGAAATGGTTCATTGGCTTGTTTTTAATAGTTTTGTTAGTTGCTGTAGCAATTTTTTGTATTCAAGTAGCGAATGTGAATTCTTACAAACAACAAGTTAACTATCAAATTGAAAGACAAGGTGGATTAACTAAAATCGCTATTCAGAGTTTAGAAGAATACAGTGATAAGCATTATAAAGGTGCATTTACTGTCAAAAGTGATCAGTTAAATGAGAAAGTACAATTTGGTGAGACTGTAGACTATCAGGTAGTAGCAAAATTTAAAATTGCTGTTTTTAACTTGCCTGATGTGACTATGAATTTTGATGGATCTGCATCTTCGCACGTTCGCTAGAGAGTGGGTGATGAAGAAATGCTTGAAAATAATGTGTTTCGCCTAATGATTTTAATAGGCGGTTTCATTGTATGTGCAGGTGTTTTCTTATTATTTAAAGATGAATTCTCTGTAATTCAAGAAGCTTTTAATAATTTCTTCTCTCAAAGAATTACAAAGTATTAAGTAAAGGAGTCTGCTATATATGGCTAGAAAGAATGGGAAAAACGAAAAAGCACTGTTACAGAGTGCTGTTGCGGTGATTTTGAAAAAAGAAGGAAAGACATATGAGGGTTGGTCACAAGCAATTGTAAATGATAATTGCTTGTCTCTACTGCAGGGAGGTAATCCTGAGTGGAGAAATAAGATGTTAGAAGAAGCTGCGATGGATCTCATCGCAGCTTCTGTTGTTGAAGAGGAAAAAAAGAACAAAACACAAGGTCAATCAGATACTCAAACGAGACCTAATCAAGTAACCCAAACTACTCAATCACATAAATAAGAAAGAAGGAATTTAAAATGGATCTATTTACTGCATTTTATATCAAATTATTAACTTATAATGACTTTTTCGACTCTGTTAGTGGAGCAATGAACAGCTGGACTGGAAGACTACAAGCCATTGGCTTAGTTACGATTATCTTCTGTATTTGTATTGCTGGTTTTATGTTCTTCTTTGGTGAAGAAATGAGTCGAAATGCTAAAAAATGGTTAATGAGAATTGTTATTGGAGCTGCTCTTGTATTTGGTGCAGGAACACTTGGACAAACTATTCAAGGTGTAACTGGTGGTTTCTAAGATTAAATAAAGTTAAAAGAAGGATCTCCTATTTCATAGAGTTCCTTCTTTTAATTGTTTGGTAGAAAAATAATTAAATATATACATGAAATGAGGTTAAGGAAATGTATATTGTAGCATTTTTACAAAAAGAACAATCAAAAGCTTTTAGAAAGTTTTTAAGGAAAAATAAAGCTGGGAATGGAAAAACATTAGGATTAAGAGCAGCTGAAAAATTAATCCAAAATTATATGGAAGAAAATCAACAAAGTGACAAGGTTTCACTTGTGTTACAAGATATTGATAGTGATAAAGATGGATATGAATTTGAATTACCTGTAGAAATGGGTGGAAAATTCTCGTTACTAACTGCTATTTCAAAAGATCTTGAGAATGGAACAGATTTTAATTTAGCAATGGAAATTAAACAGGATATATATACAGATTATAATACTGAAGAAAGTCCAAGTGATGTAGAACCTGAAAAGAAGAAAAAAGGTGGATTTTTCTCTAAGGTTTTTGGGAAAAAGGAAGAGGAAATAGCACAGGCTAATACTTCTGATAAAACGGTATATGATGCTGGAATGCAAAAAGAGTTTGCAAATGAAGAGGAAGATCCTTTTGAAGAAATGTCTATGCATGAAATGAAAGGTCAGGGGACAAATGTTTTTGAAGATGAAGATATTCTAGGGTTACAACAACAAGCCGCTGCTTTATCTGAAGAGAACGAGGAAGATCCTTTTGCTGTTGAGGATGAATTAAATGAACAACTGCCTACAGGAGTGAATCTAGAAAAGGAAAGTGAAGATGTAGCGTTTGCAGTAAGTGAAAATGATCCAGTTCAAAATTTTGAAGATGAGTTGCTATATACCGATTCGGTAAAGAAAGAGCCAAATGAAGAATCCATTGTTGAAGTTCAAACAAAAGATGTAGAGTTCCCTGAATATAGTCAATTTGTGGATTTGAAAGAGGTTGAAGAAAAACAAAAACGTTATGAGTCTCGATTCACTGTAAAACATTTATTAGGCCTGCTAGGTATGGATGAAGAAACTGCAGAAACAGAATTAGAGAAGAAAAAATTACATTATATAAAAAATGTTTTAAATGGAAAAGAATTTTTGCTAATCCAGGATAGATATTATCAAGAAATTAACAACCTGCGAGATGAAATTCGTTTAGCTCTTGAAAATATTCATAAAGAAGTTATGATGCGCGATTATCAAAAAGAAGCAGATGAAAGGCTGCAAGAAATTTTTGAAGAGAATTTTCAACGGATGGTAGCAGAGTTAGATGGATTTGAGAATAAAGAAAATCAAGAAATGCAGCAAAGAATAAATGCGTACCGTGAAACACAACAATTAGAATTAGAGTCATTTAAATTGAAGCAAGAAGCAGAGTTAACAACATATTGTTCTGAATTAGAAGAGCGTAAAAATACGCTAATAAGTGCTCGTGAAGAAGAGTTAAAGAAAGAGAATGATTTTGGACAGAGGAAGGCAACTATAGAGAAAGTTTATGAGTTGAAGGTAGAAGGTAAAAATGAGTTAATCGATAAAAAGAGCATGTATGTCTCCGAGTATGCGGATTCAGTAGAAGATATTATGAATGCAGCCTATGAACAGCAAGAGGGAGAATTTATACGCCTTGATGATCAGATTAAGCAATTAACGCCTTTATGGAAGGAAGAAATACAGGCAGAATATGATAAAAAAATACAAGAGCGCCAATTAAAATTAGAAGAGGATAAGAACAATAGAGAAAGAGAAGAATTGGCTCTAAGAAATCGAGAACAACAAGCTCAAGAAATGAAAAATAATGAAAAAATACGTGAGTTACAGAATCTCGTAGAAGAATTAAATGATAAATTAATAAAATCGTATGCTGGGACAGGTCAACTACCGCCACAATCAATGTATATGTATCAACCTGTACAGCCTGTACAACAACCAGTATTTATGTATCAACAACCTGTACAACAACCAGTTCAACCACAAGTAACGCAACAACCTGTAATGCAGCAGCCAGTACAACCACAAACGGAAAATTCTCCACAGAAACGTAGAAGACTGTTTGAGAGTTGGTTTAAACAATAGTATGCAGATAGTGACAATGTGAGGAGGAAATGCGAGTGGGAATTTCGAAACTCTCATTGAAAAAAAAGAAATATCTTCATCACGACTATAAAGTTGATGGTGAAGATTTACCTAATGAAAAGAATAGGATAAATAAGAAAGCACTCGCAATTTCTTCAGCTGCGGTGCTTTTTCCTATTGGT
Source organism: Bacillus sp. K2I17 (assembly GCF_002209985.1). Lineage (NCBI taxonomy): Bacteria > Bacillati > Bacillota > Bacilli > Caryophanales > Bacillaceae > Bacillus > Bacillus sp. K2I17. The sequence goes on along the minus strand of NZ_NJGF01000036.1, from coordinate 4,596 downwards.
GGCTTGAATTTTGTAGCAAGTTCGTACCAATCAATTTTAAATGATTTATCAAAAACGGTTGAAAAGCCAACTATTTTTGATGTGTTTGGTGCAGATTGGGAGAAAAGTGTATCAATTAAAAATGCCTTTCTGCCAGTGTTACCTACAAATATATACATGTTTAGCTTATTGGCTTCAACGCTGGTAGGTTTTTTGGTGTATTCAAAAGTTAATTATCGAAGTGATGAAAATTTAGCCTATGGTCAAAAAGGAGACAGTCGCTTCACTACAATAGAAGAAATAATAGAGCAGTATCGAGAGATTCCTGAGAAAACAGAAGTGTTTGAGGGATATGGTGGTGTACCTGTTTCACATTATAAAGACAAATATTATATCGATACAGATACCGTAAACACCGCTATTCTAGGGGTTTCACGCTCCGGTAAGGGTGAAATGATAGTAGTCGTTATGATTGATAATTTGAGTAGAGCAAAAAATCAATCGAGTTTGGTAATAAATGATCCTAAAGGCGAGTTATATAGTGCATCTAAAGAAACCTTAGAAAAACGTGGTTATGATGTCCAGGTTTTAAATATTTTAGATCCCTTACAAGGTATGTCGTATAACCCGTTACAGCTTGTCATTGATGCTTGGGTGAATGGGGATGATCAGGAAGCGGCAAAACGTGCCAATACATTAACGTTCTCGTTATATAACGATCCTAACGCTGGTGATAATGCATTCTTTAATACATCTGCCCAAAATGCTATTAACGGTATTATCCTAGCGATTGTTGACTACTGTGTAAAGAATAATTGCATTGAAAAAGTTACGATGCACAATGTATCCCAAATGCTTAATGAATTAGGAACATTTTATTACAAAGAGAATCCCGATGATTTTATTGAAAAGAATGCTTTAGATGAATACTTTAAGAGTTTACCGCAAGGGAACGTAGCAAAGATGCAATATGGATCAACAAGTTTTGCAGGAGAAAAGGCTAAAGGCTCAATTTTAGCTACTGCAAACCAGGGATTACAAACATTTGCAGATAAAATGTTTGCAAAAATGACATCAAAATCTAGTTTGGATCTAAAGCAAGTAGGTTTTCCTAAAAATTTATTCTTCCAACTAGATGAACGCTTTTTAAATAAACGTGTAACAGTATCATTTCATAAAAATGATGAGAAAAAGACAGAAATAGGCAGTTTTAAAATTAAGGTTAAAGCTTTGGGTATGTGTAACATGAATTTTGATGAAACATTAGAAGATGGGGACTTGTTACTGATTCGTTATCAAGATGATGAAAATCCCAAAAAGAAATATCGATTATTGTATAGCTTGAATTTTGAAACGTTATTGGATGAAAAAGGAAGAACGGTTTATCAGAAAAAAGAAGGTTGTGAAGATAAGCCTGAATATAAACGTCAAGTCACATTAAGTATGAAGGCTAACACTTTCCCTCTCAAACCTAAAACGAAATTAACGTATTCAGACAAACCGACAGCTGTGTTTATGATTGTTCCTGATTATGATAAGTCCAACCACGCTTTAGCAAGTATTTTTGTTAAGCAGCTGTATACAGAGTTATCCATGAATTGTAATGATACGAAAGGTAAAAAATGCTATAGACGTGTTCATTTCTTATTAGATGAATTCGGAAATATGCCACCTATTGATGATATGGGTGGAGTATTAACGGTTTGTGCAGGACGTAATATGTTGTTTAATTTAGTGCTTCAGTCTTACTCACAAATTGAGAAGCTGTATGACAAAGAAGCAACAGAAATTAAAGATAACTGTCAAAACCATATTTATATTATGTCTACCAACAAAGATACGATTGAAGAAATTTCGCTTCGTGCTGGACATAAAACGCCTATCGGTAAATCTTCTAATGAGAGTCACATGGATACAGAAAATAAATTAACTAAAAATGCGGATCAGCAGCGAATTATTTCTCCAGAGCGTTTATCACAATTCTTGGAGGGTGAAACATTAGTACTTCGGGCGCTTCATAGACAAGATTTAAATAGAAAAAAGGTGCGTCCATATCCAATTTTCAATACAAAAGAAATGACTATGCCTTATCGTTGGCAATTTCTATCGAGCTTGTTTGATACTTCAAAAGATTTAAATGAAATTGATATTCCTTCCCTACATGCTGGATTAGATCTAACGGATTTGTATTTGGATTTCTTAGACTTCATATTGAACAAAACTGCGAAAAAAGAGTACATGAAAAAGCAGCAAGCTAATCCTGTAGTTAAAAAACAGCACACTATTGATGATGTCGTTAAATCATTAATTGGGCTTGTAAAAGAAAAAAGAAATGCAAATGATACAGAAGATATTCGCAAAAAATTGGTACAAATGCTATTAAATTATGCGAAAGATAACATTGTACCTAAAACGGAAGAAGTTGCATTTTTAATAGAGCATTCTTCAAATCATGCAATTACAAGTTATCTGGAAGAATTATTAAAGATATTGACAGAATAATAAAGTCAAAATAAATAAGAAGGGTAGAACAGTTATGGCTGCTACGAAAATAAAAGAATGGATTTTACGGAGTAAGAGAGCTGTAGTTACTGGGGTGCTAACAGTTACTACGTTGCTATTTAGTCTTATATTTGCCCCTTCCGCTTTCGCTGGATGGTGGACTGACATTGTTTTTACAGTAAAAGATATTGATAAAGCAGAAGTAATTGCATTTTTGAAAAATGACTGGATAGAGTATTCAAATATATTTGGTTCATTTCTTCAAGCATGTGAAGGAGGAATAATCAGAACACTGTTTAGGATAGCATCTTCTTTAGAAGGGTTAATTCCTGAAACATTCTCCTTCTTTGATTTATTAAGGGATGCAGGACTTAATGATTTTGCAACATCCCTAATAAAAGGTTTATTCTATGCTTTATTTGTATTAATAATAGCTTGGTTAGGTTTCAAAACGATAATTCAACATAAGCCACCACGATTCAAGTCAGTAGGGGTTAATATTATTGTAATGATTGGATTATTAGGTGGGTTAAATGAATTAATGGCAGAATTGCAAAAAATGTCCACAGATTTTTATGAAGATGTAACCAAAGATAATAAAGATGATGGTGGATTAGCGTGGAACTTAGTAAAACATAATACAGCAGATTTGGTTTATCTAAGTACTGTAGGATTTGATGCTATTAAAACTGAGGATAAAAAAGCCATTTCTGATGGACAGACAGGAAAGAATAACCTATCGGAAGAGATGTATTTAAAAGCAGATTTAGGTGATTTAATAAGTTATGAGGTTGTAGAAAAATTAAAGGATAATGATCAAGTAGCAAAAGAAACACAATTCCTGGCTTACAAGGTTACGAATAATGGAGCAGAAGAAGATCTTGAATCAATTAAGGAAAGTTTTTTTAATCCATTTAGTGACACATTTCCAGCAGGATATAATCGTTACCCGATGAAGTTTGGCATTTTATTTTGGGGATTATCAGCTTTAGTAGTAGCGTATTTGTTTACTATTTTTGTATTTGTTATGACAATATTTGAAATTGCAATGAAAAAAGTTGTTGCCCCACTAGTATTCATAACGGATATTGAGACAGGAGAAAAAACAAAAATGGTAATGCAGGATATTCTAAAAGGATTCCTGTTATTTGCGTTTACTGGATTAAGTTTACGCTTCTATATTATTGTGGTTAATTTCCTAGCAGATCAAGATATTAATACGTTTTTATATATTGTAGCAATGGTTTGTTTAACTACTGCACTAATTAAGGGGTCAGAATCAATCCTTAAATACTTTGGTGTAGATGTTGGATTAAAAGAAGGAAAGAACAATTTAATGGGCGCTCTTGGGACATTGGCTGCTGCTAATGGATTAAGAAAAGGTGTAGGAAATATGATTAAGGGTGCAAAAGATAAGATGAGTGGTAGTGGACAAACACGTGAAGATACACCAAAACGCTCTGAAATGGATTCGGAAGATAAGGATGGAAATCAAAACGGAGAGCAAAAAAATAACGCTAAAAAAGGTCTGCAAGCGAAGAAACTTGCTAGAAATACCGGTGCTGCTTTAAGTTATGCAGCAAATCGTGGAGTTGGCGGTATGGTGAATGATGCTGGGAATAAAGTGGCTGAAACTGTAGGCGGTGCTGTTAATAAGGGGAAAGACAAGGCTTCAGGTGTTGCTAAAGGCGTATCAGATGGAGTGAAAGGTACAATAGATGAATTTAAAGGCGGCCAGGCTGAAGGACAGCAAAAAGCCCAGGCAAATGCTGATCGTCAAACGCTAAATAAAGTCGGAAAAGACATCCAAAATAATGCGAATTCAGGTGTTGAACAACCTGTAAGTCCGAAAGTAGCTAATAATTCAAATACAACCTCTACTGCAAGTCATAATGCTAGTGAAGGGATGAAAGGACAAAAACAAAAAGCATTACAAGACATTGAAATGGAAAGTAAATTAAGAAATATAGGAAGAGCTGAGGGAACACAAAGCGAAGTGAAGAGTGAAAAACAAAAGGCAGTAAGAGATATTGAAATGGAAAATAAGTCAAGAGAAACAGGAAGAGCCGAAGGGTCACAAGGCGAAGTGAAAGGCGATAAGCAAAAAGCAGCAAG
>NZ_NJGF01000035.1:0-40253 GCF_002209985.1 Bacillus sp. K2I17 | reverse complement strand
AATATCGAATCTCAATGGCTGCTTAGTCTTTTTTTAAAGCTGTCTACTTGACGGGGATAAGACCAAAGAATCTGTCTTTTTGTTCTACATTAAAGTAGATAAACTAAGTGACGATAAATTCGATTGTAATTGGAATTCCGCCGTCTAATGCATCTCCGCCAGGAATTGTAATAGCACCAGTAGGTCCAGTAGTAATACTGGAGTCCACACTAGGTTGAAGAATGCCGTTTACATAAAAGTTGTAATACGTAAAAGTCGGAAAAGCAGTTGCAGTAGTACCAGCATCGTTTAAACAAGCTGTAGCGGCAATTGCAAAAGCTGCACCTGTTCCTGTTCCAGCTCCTAGTGTAGATGTAAATCTTCTAGATGCCATAAATGGTTGGATGATTGGCAATTAATTCTCACTCCTTACAATATTTTATTAGAACGAAGTATAAAATAACTTGTCCACTATATTGTATGAGAGTTTTTTATAATAGAAACGGCTTCCCCTTTATAAGGTGAGCCCAATTTTAGTAAAGAAATGTTCTTTACTTATATGAAAAAATGATGTTGTTACTTGCGGAATGTATATTAATCGTAAATTCGAGTTTTGTATTCAACTTAAAATGTGTCTTTGGCTCTAAGAGATAAACGTGGAAAAATAAAATAAACTCTTAAGTTTAGGTGTTTAATCTAAGCAGTCAATTATTAAAAACATATAATTAATATGTGAGTCATGAACATAATTAAATAACGTTTTCAAGTTTGATTATCATTCATGTTTCCTATTTTAAGAGAAACATATAACTCAACTACTTTTTTCAATCGCATCTTTTATAGTACTTAGAATAGGAAAACACTCAACTATAAGAAAAGTAAGGAGGAAATAAATGAAACATAATGATTGTTTTGATCATAATAACTGCAATCCGATTGTTTTTTCAGCAGATTGTTGTAAAAATCCACAGTCAGTTCCTATTACTAGGGAACAATTAAGTCAATTAATTACTTTACTAAACTCATTAGTATCAGCTATTTCAGCATTTTTTGCAAATCCAAGTAATGCAAACAGATTAGTGTTACTCGATTTATTTAATCAATTTTTAATTTTCTTAAATTCCTTATTACCTTCTCCAGAAGTTAATTTTTTGAAACAATTAACTCAAAGTATTATAGTTTTATTACAATCTCCAGCACCTAATTTAGGACAATTGTCAACATTATTGCAACAATTTTATAGCGCCCTTGCACAATTCTTCTTCGCTTTAGATCTTATCCCTATATCCTGCAACTCAAATGTTGATTCTGCAACTTTACAACTTCTTTTTAATTTATTAATTCAATTAATCAATGCTACTCCAGGGGCGACAGGTCCAACAGGTCCAACAGGTCCAACAGGTCCAGCAGGAACCGGAGCAGGTCCAACGGGAGCAACAGGAGCAACAGGTCCAACAGGCCCAACAGGAGCGACAGGTCCAGCAGGTACTGGTGGAGCAACAGGAGTAACAGGAGCAACAGGCCCAACGGGAGCAACAGGAGTAACAGGAGCAACAGGCTTAACAGGAGCGACAGGTCCAACAGGAGCGACAGGTCCAACAGGAGCAACAGGAGCAACAGGTCCAACAGGTCCAACAGGAGCAACAGGAGTAACAGGAGCAACAGGCTTAACAGGAGCAACTGGTGGCGGAGCTATTATTCCATTTGCTTCAGGTACAACACCATCTGCGTTAGTTAACGCGTTAATAGCTAATACAGGAACTCTTCTTGGATTTGGATTTAGTCAGCCTGGTGTAGCTTTAACTGGTGGAACAAGTATCACATTAGCATTAGGTATAGGTGATTATGCATTTGTAGCACCACGCGCAGGAACTATTACGTCATTAGCAGGTTTCTTTAGTGCAACAGCTGCATTAGCTCCATTATCACCTGTTCAAGTGCAGATACAAATATTAACTGCACCTCCAGCAAGTAATACGTTTACAGTACAAGGCGCACCTCTATTATTAACACCAGCATTTGCCGCAATAGCGATTGGTTCTACAGCATCAGGGATCATAGCTGAAGCTATTCCAGTAGCAGCTGGGGATAAAATACTGTTATACGTTTCGTTAACAGCAGCAAGTCCAATAGCTGCAGTTGCTGGATTTGTAAGTGCAGGTATTAATATCGTTTAATTTGTTACAATGTCTGTTTGAAATTTAAATTGGCATTTGTATATAGCCCTTCCTAAGTTTATTAGGAGGGGCTATATTTTATGGGAAGATAGGTGATAAATTAATTGAGAAATTACTCTTTGTGAAGTTAGTATATAAGAAAAATCAGAATGCATGATTTATACTTTATTATTTATGGAATAAGTTAAATGATTTGAAAAAATTACCTATAAATAAAAAAGATGAATTCTATTAAAAATAGAATTCATCCATTTCATAAACGGTATACAAGGGAAGAAAGTTATTTATCGTGAGCGTTGAAATGTTATAGTTCAAATTAGTAATAAACTATTTGTTTTTATTACAGTTACATCCTTTTTTCTTTACATAGCCTTGTTCGGCTAAATCTCTTTGTGATTGGGAATTGGAAGATTGAGAATTCGAAGACTGAGAGGATGCTGATGAACTACTATTTTTATTATTAGAGTAGTTTTTTCGATAGTTATAATTACTCATAGTACTATCACCTCCAATTAAATATATAAATAGTATATGTATGTACTCTATTAATTGTTACGAAAAAAATAGGAATGGTAGATATACAATAAAAAATCTCCTACGTATTTTCCGAGGAGATCAATAATTGTCTATTAATGAAATAAATTAATATCCCCAGTAAAGAGGGAAATAGTATGAATCTTGGTAATATAAATTTTGTTGTTGGTTAGGAGGCTGAGTTGTTGGGGTTATCGTGCCGCGGTTCTGATTACAGTTTGCTGGAGGACCAATTACTGTAGTGGATTGAATAGGGGATATCGCTTGTTTCCATTGTTGTTCATCGAGACAGTAAGTATGAGCCATCATATTAGCGGGAGTTAATCTTAAAATATCAGAACCAAAAATAACTTCTGGGGTTGGGGCATTGAAAATAGCTAATAAGTGAGTACCATCTGCTGTAGCAATTTCATAATGCCACCACGCTTGTGGAATGTTGGCAACTTGCCCTGGTTTTATCGGTAAGTTTAATATTTGGTTTGTAAAAGGATTAAGTAAGGAAACAACAGCAGATCCTGAAATACAGTAAACAAGTTCAGCTGCATTTTGATGAATATGTGGCTCTACAACATTTCCTGTACTTAAATAGATATCTAATAAAGAAGTATTTTCTAAAGTATTTAATTGTTTTATGCCAAGTACGTTTATATAATTTTGGGCATCTTTCTTAAAAAAATTACTTTTATTTAAATCATGGGTGAAATTGGTTGAGGGGGAAGTGTAGTCGATATTAGAAGTCATTTGTATTACCCGCCTTTCTTATATTTTCATGCAATTTGAATTTAGGATATGAGTCTAGTTATTGAAATGTGAAAGCGTTGCTGCCCTTGGTTTGTAAAGTGATAAAAATGTTCATTTGAATGCACTATAATTACAAGAGTTGCATTGCGAAAAAAGGTGCTATTAATTACAATTAATGTAAAATATAGCGCTTTTTTAATTTGGAGTACAAGGGGAGTGCAGAAAATGAACCATACTATTTTAAAAGAGTTGGAAGTTGAATTAAAAAATTACTTTCAACCGTTTTTGAATGCACCTGCAACAATAGAAGAAATTCAATATGCCGAAAGTGAAATGGGAATTGCGTTTCCAGATGAATTACGTAATCTTTATCTTGCACATAACGGTGAGGATAAATCAGGACCAGGGTTGTTTTTTGGTTTGCCATTTCTCTCGTTAGATGAAGTTTTGGATGAGTGGAGAATATGGAAAAGAATTGAAGAGGATGATTTTTTTAATTTTGATGCATTTTCAATACCAACAGAATATATTAAGGAAAGATATGTGAATCACAATTGGATACCTATTAGTAAAGATTATGGCGGTAACAATTTAGGAATAGATGTTGATCCAGATGAAAAGGGGAAAGTGGGACAAGTTATTAATTTTGGACGAGATGAAGAAGTGAAATATGTAATTGCAAATAGAATTTCAGATTTGTTACTATTTATTTTACAAACGCTAAAAAATAAAAATTTCACCATTCATCAAGAGGAAGATTATTTATATTGGAGTTATGGTGCTAATGATAATATACATTTTTTAGACGCTTTATTTAATATTGAATTACCTGTTTTACAGCCCCAATTTATATTTCAATCTGAAAATAACGTTAATGATTGGTACGATAGTTTAGATGAGAATTGGAGATGTATAGTGGGTGCATCTGAACGTGCAGACAGGTTTATTAGAGAGAAGAGATTATATTTAGGTGGAAAAGGGTTAGTAGATATTAGTCCATTACAGATGTGTACAGAAGTGAGAGAACTAATTTTATCCGGAAATGAAATTCGAGATTTAGCAGGATTAGAACGAATGAATTCTTTAAAGAAGTTATATTTAGTTAATAATCCGGTTCAAGATTTAACGCCAATCATACATCTAAAACACTTACAAGAAATGAATATAAAGAATACGAAGATAAATAATTTATCGGAACTTGTAGAAATGTCATCATTAAAAAAATTAAATATTACACATACTAGTATTCAAGATTTTTCGTTGCTACCGCAGTTTCAAAAATTAGAATCGCTTTCTGTACATATTTCAAATCGTGAGCAGCTCTATGCGATTTCGAAAGTAGATAATTTAAAGCATTTATATATTTTAGGTTTAGAGAATGTTAGTGAATTGGATTTGCTTGTTTTGCAAAATTTAAATAAGTTAATCACAATTGAATTTGAAAATAGCATCATTGCTAATTTAAATTGTTTTCAACACAATGCGTCAATTCAAAATATAAAATTGACAGATACAAAGGTAAAGGATGGAGCGGCATTAGGTAAAATGAATGGGCTAAAGGAATTAGAATTAGATGGCGCAACAATTGATAACCTTGAAACGATTTGTTGTTCGCATTCATTAGAAATATTTACAGGAACGTTTGAACAATTTTTTATGTTAAAAGACTCGTTTGATAGAAATATAGATTTTTCAAAAATAATTGGAGGAATGAGTGAAGAAGAAAGTGAAATTTGGCACCAGCATGTAATTGATTAGAAAATAACATTATTATGTAAATAAGTTTGTTTGTAGAAGGTGAAACTGTTTGACAGTTGATACTGCAATAAAGTGGTTAGGTGAAATAAATTATGTGTAACTGAATGTCACATCCCCCCTTAATCGTTCGTCTTGTATGTAGAACGTATAAGGAGGGATTTTATTATGAAAAATTTTGATGTAGCAATTGTTGGTGGTGGGCTTGCTGGATTAACAGCATCTATATATTTAGCGAAAGCTGGAAGGAAAGTTATTGTATTAGAAAAGTCCAGTCACTTCGGCGGCCGAGGGATGACTATAAATAAAAACGGCATTTGTATGAATCTTGGTGCACATGCTTTATATAGAGGTGGAGAAGCGTTTATAACTTTTAATGAGCTAGGAGTAAACCTTCCAGGTGGAATCCCATCTACAAAAGCACATGGAATATGGAAAGGGGATATTTATACCATTCCAACAGATTTTCGCTCCATTTTATCAACACCGTTACTTTCATGGTCTGCAAAAGTACAGTTCGCTCGTCTTATGATTCATTTAGGAAACTTAGATGTAGGAAAAGTTCCGAAAATGAGCCTAACTACATGGGCAGAAAATGAAATTAAAGATCCAATGGTTCGAAATATATTTTATGCATTATGCCGAACAACAACATATACGTATGCTCCTACAATACAATTAGCATCTTCCGTACTAAAGCAAATACAGCTTTCTATGAAAGAAGGAGTACTTTATGTAGATGGTGGTTGGGAGACGATAATAACAAATTTAAGAGGAATAGCGAATACTAGTGGTGTACAATTTCTGGCTAAAAAGCATGTTTTAAAAATAGAGCATTGTGAAGGAAAACAAAGAATACAATGTTTTGACGATGAAGTATTTGAAGCAGGTGCAGTCATTGTAACAACTCCACCGAAAGAGGCATGTAAAATTATAAAAGGTACAGAAGGAACAAGTTTGCAAAAATGGAGTGAACAATCTATACAAGTGACCGTGGAAGCGTTAGATATTGGTTTAAAACAATTACCGAATCCTTTACATCATTTTGCATTGGGATTAGATCAACCTATATTTTTCACGAATCAATCGAGAGCAGCGAAATTAAGTGAAGATGGATCAATTGTAGTGAGTCTAATTAAATACCATAACCCTGTACTAGAACTGAATCATATTCAAGAAGAGAAAGAACAGTTAGAAAATATGATGGAATTGTTACATCCGAATTGGAAAAGAGAAGTTGTTGCACAGCAATATTTACCGAAAATAACGGTAGTATATGATTTTCCTCATATTGACCGTGTTGAAAAACCAGGCCCTAACATACCTGGAATGCCAGGTGTTTATGTTGCAGGAGATTGGGCTGGGCATGATGAAATATTAGCTGATGCTGCGGTGGCAAGCGGAAAACGTGCAGCGTTACACATATTAAAGCAATCCGAAAGTGAGGCAGTTCATCATGGAAACGGAGCAATTATATGAAACGTATCAATCATTATTATTTTCGTTAGCATATAGAATCCTTGGGAGTGTTATGGATGCTGAAGATATCGTCCATGACGTATTTATATCACTTAATAATATGGAGGACGTTCAAACTATAGAAAATATGAGAGCCTATTTATGTAAAATGGTAACAAATCGCTCAATTGATAAATTACGTTCGGCAGCACATAAACGGAACGTATATGTCGGAATGTGGTTGCCAGAGCCATTTGTGGAAGAGGTTGATGATCCATCAGAGTCATTTGTAATGAAAGAATCAATTTCTACGGCATATTTATTACTTTTACAACAATTGTCTGAGGTAGAGAGAGTTGTTTTCATATTAAGAGAGGTTTTCAGTTATGAATACGAAGAAATCGCTTCAATTGTAGATAAGAGTAGTGCGAACTGCCGAAAAATCTTTCAACGTGCAAGGAAAAGTATTTTGGGTAAGCCGAAGCAGTCAACATTAAGTACGAAGAAGATGGCTGCCTATGTGGAGAAATTTGTATCATCTTTGCAGTGTGGGGATGCACAAGGCATGTTAGAAGTATTAAAAACAGATGCGATATTAAAAGCTGATGGTGGTGGTAAAGCTACAACTGCAATCCATCCAATCTATTCTGCAGATAGAATTATACGTTTATTCTTTGGAATTGGGAAGAAGTTCCCGGAAGAGTACAATGTTGATTATAAGATGGTAAATGGAGCCCCAGGTGTTATTGTTAAAGTAAATAATAAAGTGACTTATGTGCTTTCATTTACATTTGAGAATGAGAAAATCTCAAACATTTATATGATGGTTAATCCTAAAAAACTTATGCACTTAAATGTAACGGTATAAAAAAAGACGCATTTCTTTAGAAGTGCGTCTTTTTTTTATTTCTCTAACATTTCAAGAGGTACATCTTTTTCGCCTGCTACCTCAAATTTAATTTCCCCATCTTCTTCATAAATACGTGAAATAATCGGTATAGTAATCATTAATTTTTTATGCTGTTTTCGTTTTCGAGCAGCATCTAAGCTAATCACGTTCATTGTAAGCATCCTTTCTTCTAGAAATATATAAACAAAAGAAAATGCGTCCGGAAAGGGCGCTTAATTGAATTTGAAATACCGATTCATTTAATTGGGGTTTATATGATTTAACAACTGCAATTGAATTAAAAATAGTATGAATGGAATAATTGCACGTAGAAATTAACTTTACCAAAAAACGAAACAATATGCTATAAAAAAATTCAAATCTTTGTCATATAACGAGAAAAAGGATTTCGTTTCGCATATAATGAAAGTAGACGGGCAGCAAGAGCTTTTTCATCATATTGCTTGGAAAGGCGATGAAAAGAATGGATACGTTAGATTCATTATTATTTCAACTTGAACAATATGGAGAAGAGCATGATCGAAATAAAAAAACACGGGAAGAAAAATTACGGAATATTTCTCGTGAGATGGGGCAATTTTTATCAATTTTAGTAAAAGGATGTAGCGCAAAAAGCATTTTAGAAATTGGAACTTCTAATGGTTATTCTACATTGTGGTTAGCTAGCGCGGTAGAAGAAACAAATGGAAATGTAACAACTGTAGAGCTTTCTTCAGAACGAGTTGGAGAGGCACTAGTCAATTTTGAAAAGGCAAACCTTTTACAAAGGATTGATGTTCATAATCAAGAAGCAGGGGCATTTTTAGATGTGCAACTAGATCATTCATTTGATTTTATTTTCCTAGATTCAGAACGGACGCAATACATGTGGTGGCTTGAGCATATAAAACGCATTTTACAACCAAAGGGTTTTCTTGTTGTTGATAACGCAACCTCTCATGCAAGTGAGTTAGCCGAGTTTAGAAAAATGATTGAAGAAGATGAAATGTTTGAAACGGTCTTATTGACATTTCAAAATGGAGCATTTGTAGCGCTTAAGAAGAGTTAGGATTGAGCGTAATATAATTATCACATTGAAAAAGGGTGTATGTCAAAAGATTGAGTACAGTAGGATGGGAAGGACGTAATTTATATACGTAACATACGAAGAATCCGCCTTCAGCATGTTGTTCTCTAGGTCTTAAGTCTGAGGAAAATAATGTTGAGAACAGGTATACTTATACTAAGAAACAGGGAATGACTGCATAAACAGGCATTTCTAAAAAAATCGATTTCAAGCAGTTAGAATGTATATGAAATACGATATAATAGATGAAATATAGTGCATATAAATTCGCACATATAAATAAAGGAGCGATTTTGTTGACTGAACTCGAGAAAAAAGAACCTGTATCCATTGTGAAAGATAATAATGTAGAAGTAGTAGTAGATACAGTTATAAAAGATCAAGAATTAGAGGAACTGAATAAAGAAGCTGATCTTTATGTACAAAAATTAAATAGCGAGCAAAATACGGATTTATCAAAAGTATTGTCACAGCTAGGAGATTTAGGGGATAAAGAGCAACAAGCAGCAGGACAAACGTTATCAGCATTAAAACGTCCTGTAACAGCGATGATGAATGGAAAGAATGAAGAAATTCCAAATACATTGTTAGAATTACGCAAAGTGGTATCAGAGCTTGATCCGAATTCATTAAAAGCAAGTGGTATGAAGAAAATTATGTTTAAAGTATTCAAGAAAAATCCACTTGAAACATACGTGCATAAATATCAATCTATAGATAAACAAATTGAAGAGATTATAAGATCCCTTCTAATTGGTCGTGACAACTTACAAGAAGATACAGTGGGTCTTGAAATGCTTAAAGAACAATCGCATGATAAAATTCACGCTCTTGATAAACAAGTATACTTAGGCAGAAAACTCGCTGGTATGCTGGAAGCTGAGAAACAAAATCCAGAACGCCAAAGAGATATTCCATTAATTAACGATGCATTAGAAAAAATTCTAGTACGTACACGAAATATGCAGCAAGCGAAAAGTGTACTATTACAATCTATCGCATCTGTAGACATTATTAAGAAAAATAATGAAAAGTTAACAGAGGCAATTCGTAATGCAATTACGATGACGCAAAACGTTGTAACAGTTTCAGCTGCTATCCAGCTAGCGTTAACAAATCAGCGTAAAACAATTGATGCAGTGAATGCGACAAATGAAGCAATTGAATCAATGGTATTAAGTAACTCACAAGCATTAAAACAAAATACAGAAGAGACAACAAAACTTCTTGAAAATCCTGCTATTAGCATGGATAAATTACGTGAATCATTCCAAAATGTATTTGCTGCGATTGAAGCTTCTGAGAAATCATCAGAACGTATTATCGAGTCAAGTAAGAAGTTTGTAGTTGAATTAGACACATTTAATGATGAAATGAAACAAAAACTCATTCAGCGTCCAAGGAAATAACAGACTTTTAGAGGAGGTGAAAAAATGAGTTTCATTCAAACAGTATTAGTACTATTGGGTACATTGCTATTAATCGCATTTACTGTCGTTGTTTTAGTTGTATATTTCGGACGTAAACTGTATTTTTCATGGACGAAACCATATAAAAGAGCACATGATTCTTTAGATAAGTTATCGAATAAATCATTACCGTTTCTACAAGAATTTACACAACACCCACTCTTTTATCGCTGGATTCGTACGGAAGGAAAGAAAGAACAATATACATTAAACACTCTTTTTTGTGCATCGGGTCAACGTACGAGAGAGCAAGTATTCTCAATGTTACCGAAAGAAAAACAGAAAAAAGTACATGTAATGGCAAAAACAACGAAAAAACTTACTAATGAAGATATTGATGTAGCGGCGATGAAAGTAAAAGATTTTTTAAGACAAGAAACGCAGCAAACAGTAAAACCATCAGACCTTTCATTTTATAAATTGTATTTTTATGATCGATATCCAGATGCATTAAATACAATTCAAACGTATAAACGCTCAATAAACCCTTCATTACAAAGAACGGTTGATGAAATTACAATTTCAGTATTAAATGCCTTGCCGTATTATCAGGAGCAACGTATGTTTGAACAACAACATAAACTTGAAACGTTCTTAATGAAAGATTTAACAGCGATGCTATCGTTAGTCGTACAATTACCACCTTCACAACGACCAGAAAAAGAAGAAGAATTAAAAATCTACTTGCAAAATTTCCAAAAAGAAATGGAAGTAGTCGAGCGAGATATTCGTGACTCGATTGATCACGATTTGAATGTGAAGATGAGAGCAGCGACTGAGAAGTTTAAAAATAAATAAATGAAAAGCGCCTTAAAGCTATAGTTCTTAGCTTTTAAGGCGTTTTTTTATTAGTTGTTATTTTGCTTTAACGGTTGTATGACTAGAAGCAACACTTTCATTATGCAATCGATCAACTGCAGTTACTACATACGTGTAGGTTTCTCCAGAAATAGCTGTTTTATCTACATAAATCTCTCCAAGTTTTGTTTTTCTTACAGTAGTAAGTAAATGTTTTGGATTTTGTATATCCACTTCATTTTTTCCATTCACACGGTAAATGGCGTAATAAGCAGAGTCATTCTCTCTATTATCAATGATACCTACTGCAATACCTTCATCTCTTGGAATAGCACCTTTTAAAGTCGGTTGTTTTGGTGGATCATGATCAAGCCAAGGCATAGGCGGGATTAATGCAGGATGTTTATATATGTCGTTTGTGAGTCTATCTTTAATGCCTAGAGGATTGTTATTAATATCTTTTAAGCTGAAATGCATACTACCTTTTATCTCAGGGGATAACCGGTTTAATGTAATTTGTCTTGGATATTCTTCAGGATCAGACCAAGCGGGGACAGAATTATTATTAATTTTATAGGCTGCCTGACCGATGTATAGGTGAATCGGTTTATTATGTGTTTCTTTTACCCACCAATCTACTAATATGTCATATGCAGCTGGTGTGAAACCAATATTCCAATATATTTGCGGTGTAATGTAATCAATATAACCTTTTTGTATCCATTCACGTGTATCAGCATAAAGGTCATCATAGTTTCTTTGGCCTGCAGTTGTGTTAGAGCCAGTTGGATCGTCAGCTATATTTCGCCATACGCCGAACGGACTTATGCCAAACTTTACGTATGATTTTTCTTGTTTTATAGCAGTATTTAAATCTTTTACAAGTTCATTTACATTGTCACGTCGCCAATCCTCTATATTTGTAAATCTACCGTTATTATATGTTTCGTACGTTTTTTGATCGGGGAATTGTTCACCCGCTACTTTATATGGATAAAAATAATCATCCATATGTAGTGCATCAACATCGTAATTTTGTACAATTTCTAAAGCACCTTCTGTTATAAATTTTTTCACTTCTGGAATACCAGGGTTGTAATATAATTTCCCGCCATAAGGTACAACCCAATCCGGATGCTGTTTTGCAGGGTGATTATTCGTTAATCGATTTATATCAGTGTGATTCATCG
Source organism: Bacillus sp. K2I17 (assembly GCF_002209985.1). Lineage (NCBI taxonomy): Bacteria > Bacillati > Bacillota > Bacilli > Caryophanales > Bacillaceae > Bacillus > Bacillus sp. K2I17. The sequence goes on along the minus strand of NZ_NJGF01000035.1, from coordinate 28,176 downwards.
TTATTCGATATGGATTAATCCATGCGTGGAATTCTATATTTCTTTTATGTGCTTCTTCAATCATAAATGCGAGTGGATCATATCCAGGGTCTTTTCCTTGTGTCCCCGTAATGTATTCAGACCAAGGACCGTAATTTGAAGGATAAAAAGCATCAGCAGTTGGTTTAATTTGTACAACAACTGCATTCATACCAGTGTTTTTTACATCGTCTAATAATCTAATAAATTCTTGCTTCTGATTTCCGATGGGTAAGCCAGTTTTTGAGGGCCAATCAATATTAAGAACAGATGCGATCCATACAGCACGTAATTCATGTTTTTTATACGTAGTATTTACTTCAGCATAAGTAGAGTGAGGAGAAATAAAAGAGAAAGGAATAAAAAAGATGACGATACAACATATCACTAATAAACGTTTCATGATCATTTATACGCCTCCCTATTATATGGTTAGCTAATATGATATCCGAGGTGAGGTTGTACTTACAATTGAGAAAAATAAATATTGAAACATTAATTTAATAGGAAAAATATTTTTACTGAAATTTACTTTCAATATAACTAAATTCTTTTACTTCTTCATATGCTTGTTAGTAAAGTGAAATTCCCTTTCATCCGAAGGGGATAATTTATAAGTATAGGAGGATTAATAAATGAAGGTTTTATTCGTTTGTTCTGGAGGGATGTCCAGTGCAATTGTTGTAAACGCTTTAAAAAAAGAGGCGGAGAAAAAAGGTGTAAACATGGAAGTCCATGCCATTGGAACAAGTGAGATAGAGGAAGAAGTAAAGAATGGCTGGGACGTTGTAATGGTTGCACCTCAAGTAAGACATAGATTTGACTCTGTTAAAAAATTCGCAGAAGAGGAATCTATCCCGTGCGGTATCATACCGCCACAAGCATACACGCCGCTTGGCGGACCGACTTTATTAAAAACTGTAAATGATTTAATTAGTTAGGGGGAAGCGTTATGAATAAATTTGTCACGTTTCTTGATAGAAACTTATCTGGACCGATGGCAAGGCTTTCTGAACAGAGGCATTTACAAGCAATCCGTGATGGAGTTATTTCAGCGTTACCATTTATTATTGTAGGAAGTTTCTTTTTAATCGTAGCATTTCCACCATTACCGAAAGATAGTTTCATATCTGTTTGGGCATTAAAAAATCAAACAAGTATATTAATACCATATCGTTTAACGATGTTTATTATGTCTTTATATATAGCATTTGGAATAGGATATAATTTAGCGAAAAGTTATAAGCTAGATGCTTTATCAGGAGCACAGCTTGCAGTATGTTCATTACTATTAACATTAACGCCTGAATTAATTGATAAAAAAGGGTTTATGCTTCCGATGACAAATCTCGGGGGTCATGGATTATTCGTGACAATGATTGTTTCTATTTTATCAGTTGAGATATTAAGATTTTGTAAGACGAAAAATGTAATGATTAAAATGCCAGAACAAGTACCGCCGTCTGTTTCACGTTCGTTTGAAGCACTTATACCTGCTGCATTCGTTATTATTTTAATGAGTTTAGTAACTGTCGTTTTTAGTATTGATTTACATCATGTAGTTGATAAATTAGCGGCACCGTTAGTAAAAGCTGGTGATAGTTACTTCGGTGTAATCATTCCAGTATTTTTAATTACATTTTTTTGGTCATTCGGAATCCATGGTGTGTCGGTTGTTGGAACTGTTGCCCGGCCATTATGGGAAGTATATTTAGGGAAAAATGGTGAAGCAGTTGCTAGTGGCGCAAATCAGTTACCATTCATTTCACCAGAACCATTATACCAATGGTTTATATGGATTGGTGGTTCGGGCGCAACGCTAGGACTTGTATTAGCCATGATCGTATTTGGTAGATCGAAATATTCGAAAGCATTATCGAGAAGTTGTATTGTACCTGGTATTTTTAATATTAATGAACCTGTTATTTTTGGATTGCCAATCGTACTAAACCCAATATTAATTATCCCATTTATCATTACACCACTAGTAACAGCAACTATTGCATACTCAGCAACTGCGATGGGGTTTGTTACACCAACACATATAATGCCTCCATGGACATTACCAGCTCCAATTGGTGCATATTTAGCAACAGGTGGGGATTGGAGAGCGATTGTACTCGTATTTATAAACATAACAATATCATTCCTTATTTATTTACCATTCTTTAAAATGTACGACAAAAACATGCTTGAAATTGAGAAAAATGGTGATGGGGAATCTGTTAATCCGTAAGTTTTATATTTTATTTTTGAGTGATAGGCATTTTGTCTATCACTTCTTTCACATGAAGTCCAGAGAGGGTGAAATGGAATGAATATAAAATTTAGTTATAAAGGTGTATTTTTATTATTATTTGGAGTGATATGTGCAAATTTACTTTTTGTACCTTTATTAAGAATGCTAGATTTATCACAAATGCATAGTATATGGCTCGTTACAAGCATTGCGGCAAGTATTTTGCTTACAGTAGTTGTTTCTTTCATTGATGGATCGTTCGCATCGAAAGCTCAGTTGTTTTATAGATTTATATTATTTTCGATCGGTTGTACGTTTGTAACTTACATGATTGTTTTTTAGTAAATAGGAGGTCATGCATATTATGTATATTGCAGGGATAATGTCCGGTACTTCGTTAGACGGAATAGATGTAGCACTCGTTCATATAGAAGGGAGCGGTGTAGATTCTAAAGTTGAACTCATCCATTTTACTACAGTTCCATTTTATAATGATATGAAAAATGAGATCCAGCAGGCGTTATCAATAGAAAATTCAAATGTACAACTCATATGCAGTTTAAATTTCAAACTCGGTTTATGCTTCGCAGGTGTTGTAAAGGAAGTTTGTAAAGAGGTCAATTTTCCTTTGAAACAATTAGATTTAATAGGTTCTCATGGACAAACGATTTATCATCAGCCAAAGCAAGATGGTAATATGATTCCTTCCACATTGCAAATTGGAGAACCAGCAGTTATAGCATATGAAACGAATACGACGGTTATTTCTAATTTTCGAACGATGGATATCGCAGCAGGGGGACAAGGTGCACCACTTGTACCATATTCGGAAATCATTTTGTATCGTCATCAAACTAAAAATAGACTACTACAAAATATTGGCGGGATCGGTAATGTTACCGTAATACCAAGTCACCTAAGTGATAAAAGCGTTATAGCTTTTGATACTGGTCCAGGTAATATGGTAATGGATGAAGTATGTCAAAGGCTATTTCAGTTGTCATATGATCAAAATGGTAAGATTGCAAAACAGGGAGTAGTTGTAGATGAAATTTTGACATATTGTATGAATCATCCATTTTTAAAAATGAATCCACCGAAATCAACTGGTAGAGAACAGTTTGGAGAAGAATTTGTCAGTGAGTTGTTGAAGCAGTATGAAAAGCATAGTAAAGAAAATATATTGACGACTGTCACGATGTTTACAGCAAGTTCAATCGTTCATCAGTATAAGGAGTTTATTCTGCCGTATTATGAAATCGATGAGGTGATTTTAGGCGGTGGTGGCAGTTATAATCGTACACTTGTTGAAATGATACGGTATGGATTGAAGGATGAAAAATGCGCCATATTCATTCAAGAAGATATAGGCTATTCTTCAGAGGCGAAAGAAGCAATCGCCTTTGCCATTTTAGCAAACGAAACGTATCATCGTAATCCGAGTAATGTGCCAAGTGCAACAGGTGCAAAGCAATCTGTTGTTTTAGGGAATATAACATTCCCTCCAATTTGAAGAGAATGAGGCGAACATATGAAATATATGATTGGAGTAGACGGCGGGGGAACAAAGACAGAAGCAATTGCATTTAATCAAGACGGAAGTGAACTTGAAAGGGCTACGAGTGGTTTTGGAAATATATTAATAGATTTTGAAGAAGCACTTTTTCATATTATGGAAGCGATTGATCAATGCCAGAGAGGGTTATTAAATGGGAATTGCGTTTGTATTTGTTTAGGATTAGCGGGTGTAAGTGGAGCAAATACGAATGAATTAACATTACGTCTAAAAAAGAAGTACGGAACACAAATTGAAGTTTTTAATGACGCAATGATTGCTCATGCAGCTGCTTTAAAAGGAAAGGATGGAATTTTAACAATTGGCGGTACAGGGGCGATTTGTTTAGGAAAGAAAGGAGAAGTGTACGAGTATAGCGGTGGATGGGGACATATTTTAGGAGATGAAGGAAGCGGATATTGGATTGCGTTACAAGGTTTAAAGAGAATGGCAAATCAATTTGATCAAGGAGTTCCACTTTGCCCATTAAGCTTAAGAATTCAAGAAGAGTTTCAACTTTTGACATCGTCTCATATAAAAAGACTAGTATATAGTTTTTCAAAAGATAAAGTTGCAGCAATCACACCATTCATTATTGAGGAAGCGAGAAATGGGAATGATGATGCACATGAAATTATGGTGCAAGCGGCTACGGAATTAACGAGAATTACGGTGAATATTTACAATAAGATGCAGTTTGATTTATCAACTTCAATTGCAGTAAGTGGCAGTATATTACGTTTCGTTCCTGAAATATATGCTGAATTTAAGAAATGCTGCGAGAAAAGTATGGGAGAAGTTATATTTGTATCACCATCAGAACTAGCAGTGAAAGGAACCTATTACTTAATGAAGAATTTATATTTTAATAAATAGCGGTATGAGAATTTTTGTATGATTTGTAAAAATATGATGTTAAAATGTATAAAGGGATGTAAAGTAAGAAAAGTACAATATACATAGTCATTGAATATTGTATAAGTACTCCCATATAGAAAGTGAATGATTACATGATTAATAGTATACAATTTTTGTATTTGGTGGCTTCTTATTTATTTGGAAACATATTGACCGCTTATATAGTGACGAAATGGAAACATAATGTTGATATTCGGCAGGAAGGAAGCGGCAATCCTGGCGCAAGAAATATGGGGCGCGTATATGGAAAAGGTTATTTCGTCGCTACATTTTTAGGTGATGCGATCAAAGGGGCAATCGTAGTTTCTATTGCAAAATACCTTTTTGAAGATTCTACATTTGTAATGTTAGCTTTACTGGCTGTTTTACTTGGACATATTTACCCGATTGTATTTAAAGGCAAGGGTGGAAAAGGGATTTCAACATTTATTGGAGGATTAATTGCATTTGATTATTTGATAGCGCTTACCCTTGTTGCTGTTTTCATTATATTTTATTTAATCTTTAAAGGATTTACTAAGCCAGGACTAATTACAATCGCTTGTTTACCAGTGTGCATGATTTTGTATTCTTACTCTATTGTTACGACTATTTTAAGTGCACTTATCATTGTACTTATTTTATATGTAAATCGAGAATGAGATGAACTTTTTATAAGTGGAGTTAATCTCCACTTATAATTTTTATTAAATACATAAAGGAGAGAAGGCATGGGGTTAATTTATAAAGTTGCTGATCAAGCTTTGGAATTTGAAAGTATACATAAGTTGAATTATAAAACATTTGTAGAAGAAATTCCGCAACATGAAGAAACGAAAGAGCGTGTTCGTATAGATCGTTTCCATGAAGAAAATACATATTTAATTTGTTTAGATGACGATAAGTTAGTAGGTATGGTTACTTTGCGAGGAAAACGACCATTCTCGTTAGACAATAAAATTCCAAATCTAGATTATTATTTGCAAGAACATGGAGAAAACGTATATGAAATTCGTTTACTTTCAGTAGAACGTGAATATAGAAATGGAAGAGCGTTGTTAGGTTTAATTCGCTTTTTACATCGTTATTTGCTTCTAAATGGATATGAATTGGCACTCATTTCTGCTACAACACGTGAACTACCTTTATATGAGCAAATGGGATTCAAATCTTTCCATACGTTAGTTGGTACAGAAGAAGCAGCCTTCCAACCAATGTATGTTACCCCTGCTATGTTTGAAGCATCGAGTGTTGGGGGAATTATGACGAAAGAATATACGTTTTTACCTGGTCCAGTAGATATTGAAGAAAATGTTCGAAAGGCATTTTCTACTAAGCCTATTTCGCATCGTTCTAAGTTATTTCAAGTGACGATGGACAATGTGAAAAAACGGTTACTTCACATGACAAAAGCAAAGCATGTACAACTTATGTTAGGAACAGGGACGTTAGCAAATGATGCCATTGCTTTACAGTTACGTTCTTTAAAAGGGAAAGGACTAGTATTAACAAATGGGGAATTTGGTAATAGATTAGTTGGACATGCATCACGCGCGCAATTACATTTTGATATGTATAAAAAAGAAATGGGAGAACCGTTTATTTATACCGAATTAGAAAAAATAATGGGAACTGGAAATTATGAATGGCTTTGGTTTGTTCACCATGAAACATCAACTGGAATGTTAAATGATTTAGACAAGCTAAATGTTTTAAGTAAAAAGTATAATGTGAAGCTATGTGTAGATTGTATCAGTTCGATTGGAGCAATACCGATAGACTTGAAGGATGTATATTTTGCAAGCGGTGTTAGCGGAAAGGCAATTAAATCGTTTACTGGATTATCTTTCGTTTTTTATAATCATAATGTGAAAGTAAACGAGACATTACCGGCCTATATGGACGTTGGTATGTACGAAGAAAATGAAAGTATTCCATATTCTCATTCATGGAATTTAATTTATGCACTGCAAGAAGCATTAAAGAGATTTGAAGATGCAAAAGCATTTGAAAAAATAAACGAGACGTATGCATATATTGAACAAGCTATTACTAATATGGGTTTAAATCTTGTTTCACCTAAAGAACATGCCGCGCCAATTATAGTTACCATTCAATTAAATGAAAATCAGTCTTCTAAGGTGATTGGCGATGCGTTAGCGTTACAAGGATACATTGTTCATTATGAGTCATCGTATTTACAAAAGAATAATTGGATTCAAATTGCATGTTTAAATGATTATAAAGAACGCGATACAAAGAGGATGTTAAATTGTTTGCAAATGTGTATATTACAGAGTGGGGTACATATATAAAGACTTTTTCTTAATATAGATGGTTTCGTATAAAGGAGTTGCTACATACGAAAACTTAGGAATAGACCATTGGAAGAGGTGTTAGTATGATAACTAAAAAACTACCGTTACATATAGACGATATTAAAAAAGCCCAAACCATTTTAGACAGAAATGCTCGTAAAACGCCACTAGTAAAATCTTTTTATTTGACTAGTAAAACAGGCGGAGAAATTCACTTGAAATTAGAAAATATGCAATTAACGGGTTCTTTTAAATTTCGTGGTGCGTTTAATAAAATGTCACAGTTGACAGATCAAGAAAAAGAGAGAGGGGTAATTGCTTGTTCCGCTGGTAATCATGCGCAAGGAGTTGCTTTATCTGCTCATTTACTTGGTATGAAGAGTAAAATTGTGATGCCAATTTCTGCCCCTCAGGCGAAAGTTGAAGCAACTAGAGGATATGGATCAGATGTGATTTTATACGGTGAAACTTTTGATGATGCGAAGGCAAAATGTGAGGAGATAATAAGGGAAACAGGTGAAACATACTTACATCCATATGATGATGTAGAGGTAATGGCTGGTCAAGGTACAATTGGTTTGGATATTCTTGATGATATGTGGGATGTTGATACTGTCATTGTACCAATTGGCGGAGGTGGAATTATTTCTGGAATTGCTGTTGCATTAAAATCATTTAATCCATCCATTAATATTATTGGTGTCCAAGCAGACAATGTTCATGGGATGAAGGCATCTTATGACAAAGGTACGATTGTAGAACATTATGAGGCACCCACTATAGCAGATGGTTGCGCAGTTAAAATACCAGGCGATTTAACTTTTGAAGTAGTAAAAGAATTAGTAGATGATATTGTAACAGTATCAGAAGGTGAATTAGAAGTAGCGATGAAAGACTTATTACAACGTGGTAAAGCTGTTGTAGAAGGTGCTGGCGCATTAGCTACTGCTGCTCTACTTGCAGGGAAAGTGGATCCATATATTAAAGGGAAAAAGGTAGTCGCGGTTATATCTGGTGGAAACGTAGACTTGCAGCGCATTTCCAGTGTTTGTGAGCAATTTTTTGTAGCCAATGAAGTGAAATAGTATTTAAAAAACATAAATTTTATGAAAGAAGAGCTAAGAAAACTAGTCTTAGCTCTTACTTTTTGTCTAATGTGTAGTACAAGTTTTAATACACATGCCTTATTTTCCGTATAGTGAATTATTTTATTTAAGCGTCTATTTTCATTGATAACTCAAATAATTATATCAATATTGTCGAAACGGAAACAGAAATTTAATATAATGGTCTTAACGTATGAATGAGCGGTTAGGAGGATAGACCATGAATAAGGAAGAACAGGTCATGAACGGTTTCAGGGAATTATATAATAAGATGGTTTGGCTTAATAAGGATAAGATGGAAGTAGGTCTTAAAGGTTTTAAGTCTTCTGAAGTACATTGCATTGAATATATTGAAAACAATGCAGATTCTAACGTGACACAACTTGCAGAGGCTTTTTATGTGACTCGCGGTGCAATAAGTAGAATGACTAAGAAGCTCATAAAAAAAGGCCTTATCGAAAGTTACCAGAAATCAGAGAATAAAAAAGAAATCTATTTTAGGCTTACTGAACAAGGGAAAGAAATATATAAAATTCACGAAGAGTTGCACAAGGAGTTTCAAGAGCGGGATAAAGCTGTATTTGAGCAAGTAACCGAGTCAGAATTCGACAGTATAATTAGCTTCGTGGAAAAGTATAGTAGGCATTTGGATGCAGAAATAAAGAAACAAGGTATACATATTAAGTCGTAATAAAGTTGAAGCATTCGGGCATTAACGGGTAGTTAATCCCGAAAACGAACTTAATTGCTCGTTAATCCGGGATACATTTAAATAATAAAAAGGTAGCCTGCTCACAGTAAGGCTACCTTTTTATTATTGTATTTTTGTTGACTAATCAACAAAACGGAGTTATTATTTTGTTGACAAAGCAACAAAATATTTTAAGAGGAGAAGTTAAATGTCTATATTTAGATCACAAAATGAAAGTGAAACTGAAAAAAATATTGATAAACATGCTTTAATATTCGGCCTTATTTCTGTATTTCTTTGTGGAATAGGTTTCAGTATCATACTGCCTGTTGTTCCATTCTTAGTGCAGCCTTATATAAGTAGTACAGAAGAACAAGCTCTAGTTGTTACCCTACTGACCTCTGTTTATGCGGTTTGCGTATTTTTCGCTGCTCCTGTACTCGGAGCTTTGAGCGATAAATATGGCCGTCGTCCATTACTTTTAATATGCCTTTTCGGTTCTGCAATTGGGTACTTAGTTTTTGGTATAGGAGGGACTTTATGGGTACTATTTGCTGGACGTATAATAGAAGGAATAACAGGCGGGAGCATCAGTACAATTTTTGCATATTTTGCAGATATCATTCCCTCAGAACAGAGAACGAAGTATTTTGGGTGGGTGAGTGCAGTGGTAGGTGCAGGAACCATTATCGGACCAACTCTTGGGGGATTACTTGCAAAGTTTGGTCATTCTGTACCTTTATATTTCGGAGCGTTCATAACTTTATTAAATGTCTTATATGGGATGAAATATATGCCTGAGAGTCTTGACAAAAATAATAGGTTAAAAGAAATTACTTTTGTAAGGTTAAATCCTTTTGCTCAGCTGGCAAACATACTTTCCATGAAAAACTTAAAATGGTTACTTGTCTCAGCGTTTTTACTTTGGATACCTAACGGATCTTTACAAGCAATTTTTACACAATTTACGATGGATACTTTTAGCTGGAAGCCTGCACTAATCGGACTTATGTTTTCAATTATGGGCTTTCAAGATATCATTTCACAAGCTTTTATAATGCCAAAACTTTTGATCAAGCTTACTGATAAACAAATAGCAATACTTGGGATGGTTTCGGAGATTATTGGCTACAGTTTTATTGCAGCATCGGCTTTGTTTTCCTTATATCCTCTTCTTATCATTGGAATGTTAATGTTTGGCTTTGGTGATTCAATTTTCGGACCTTCATTTAATGGGATGCTCTCTAAGTCTGTTGATTCTAGTGAACAAGGAAGGATTCAAGCTGGTAGCCAATCTATTCAAGCTTTGGCAAGAATGATTGGGCCAATTATTGGAGGACAAATCTATGTATCACTTGGTCATGCCGCACCTGCTATTATGGGGATGATGCTTATAGTAGTGGCAATAGCAGTTTTGTATAGGGGGACGCATGTAACTGTATAAACTATCTGCACTAATATGGTCTTTCTTTATATAAGGATGTCTCTACGGGAATCTTTCCTGAATAAATTGAATAACAGATAAATATAAGAACAAATAATAGGGTGTCAGAACTTAGAAACAAGTACTGGCCCCTATTTGTTTACGGCTTGAGAGCTAAGAGAAATTAAGAATTTATTCTGTAATGCTCTCATGATGAAGGTTAAATAGAACTATCAATAATTAAAGTTAGCTTTTTTGAAAGTAAAAACCTAGGTAAATGACTAGATAGTTTCATTATGCTCGTGCTGAAGTAAATAATGACTCCATTTTTACTTTGCTCTTCTCACGAATTTCAGCATCTGCATGACGCATTACAAATTTATGCGCTATAGCGATTGCTAAAACATCATCTAATAAGCCAACCCCAATAATAGCAGCTATATCTGGAATGAAGTCGATTGTTAATACGTAATAGGATAAAGCGGCTAATATTATGAATTTCGCTTTAGTAGGTAACCCTTTTTTTCTCATTGTATAGTATAAAATAATACTTTCATATACGCTAGATTTCCCGAGGTTTGCTGAGCTTTTTTTGAATTTTTTCCAAAGTGTCTGTTTCTCCATATAAACACTCCTTTTACAAAAACATAGATTTTTTAAAAGGATAGACAAAAAAGTGAAGGAATAATCAATTTTATTATTTATCTTATTGTATATTTCCATAAAAATAAGGAATTACCTGTTCAAAATAATAGAATGTTTGTTATGTAACGACTCAGAGTGTTTCGTTACATAAGTATGTACAGTAAAATGTATGTGGATGATTTATTATTAAACATTTAATAACGGGTATGGGGGAAGAAAAATGAAGATAAAAGAACTACCAATTGAATTTGAATTTAATGGGGGAAAACAATGTATTTATCCGAGCTTACTTATATTAAACAAGGAATTAACTTTAGTAGATACAGGTTATATAAACTTTTTACCTTTAATTGAAGATGCAATTGTAAAACATGGGTATGAGATGAAAAACTTAAAAAATATAATTATTACTCATTATGATGACGATCATATAGGATCTTTATATGATTTCAAAGTGAAATATCCTCACATTAATATTATTGCTAGTGAAATAGAATCTAACTACATTAATGGTGAAATAAAATCGGAGAGACTAGTTCAAGCTGAAGAAATGTTAGAACATATGCCAATTGAAGAGAAAGAATTTGGTGAGTGGTTTATACAGCAATTAAAAAATATAAGACATATTTCCGTCGATGAAAAAGTATGTGATGGTCAAATGATTTTGAATAATGAATGTCAAATAGTAGCGACGCCAGGACATACTTCAGGGCATATTTCATTATATTTTCCAGACTTAGAATGTGTAATCACAGGGGATGCGGCCGTTCAAGATAATAATGAATTAGTAATAGCTAATCCAAATTTTTGTTTAAATATAGAAAAAGCGGAAGAATCTTTAAAGAGAATTAAAAACCTTAAAGCAGCAACGTATTATTGTTATCATGGAGGAAAACTCATTATATAAAATAATAAAAAACCGATCTTTCTTATATTGAAAAGATCGGTTTTTTTAATTCATAGATTCCGCAATTCTAATCAAATCATTAACATTGTAGTTCAATCCCTTCTGTTACATATGACCGCATTAATTTTTTATCATTTTTGAGTAAAGCTTGTTTGAATTCACTTATTACATCTGTTTGAGATTTCGCCATTATAATTGTGGTGGATTGAAAATATAGTAAGAAAAATACGCAAAAAATTTTTATGAATGTATTAGTCAATTTTATCACCTTGTAACTATGTTTCCTTAACATTGAAATATATATGTATAGGAGGGAAGAAGATGAGTTTATTGCTTGATGTAATAATGGCTATAAGTACATTTTACCCTCGAAATGACATGAAACTAAAACATCATATTGCAAAGTTAAGTGAATTCGAGTGGTTTCGAAGGCTACACGAAGATGCAAAGTATACAAAATTAATTTGGAGTAATAGAAAAATTAAAAAGTTCATTTTGTCTACTACTAACATGGAAGTATTAATAAAATCAGAGAAAAAACAAAAAGAATTTGTCCAACTAGTACACGATGAATATAAAAAAAGAAGATAAGAATTTTTTTATTTTTCATATTTGGCGAAACAAATGGTACAATGAAAGCTAATGTGAAAAATAAGGAAAAGAAGTGGTCTATTTGAAAAACTTTTTAGAATTAGGAATTAGTGAAACTTTTAATCATACATTACGTGAAAATGGAATTACAGAAGCAACACCAATTCAAGAGCAGGCAATTCCAGTTATTATGTCAGGTAAAGATATTATTGGGCAGGCGAAAACAGGAACAGGTAAAACGTTAGCATTCGTGTTACCGATTTTAGAAAAAATCGATCCAGAGTCTAGTGATGTTCAAGCTTTAATTGTTGCACCAACAAGGGAACTAGCACTGCAAATTACGACTGAAATTAAAAAAATGCTTGTTCAAAGAGAAGATATTAATGTACTAGCGATTTATGGCGGGCAAGATGTAGCACAGCAATTGAGAAAATTAAAAGGAAATACACATATAGTTGTTGCGACACCAGGACGCTTATTAGATCATATTCGTCGTGAAACAATTGATTTAAGTAATCTTTCAACGATTGTACTAGATGAAGCGGATCAAATGCTTTATTTCGGTTTCTTATATGATATTGAAGATATTTTAGATGAGACACCTGATAGTAAACAAACGATGTTATTCTCAGCAACGATGCCAAAAGATATTAAAAAATTGGCGAAACGTTATATGGATGAGCCGCAAATGATTCAAGTACAAAGTGAAGAAGTAACGGTAAATACAATTGAGCAGCGTGTCATTGAGACGACAGATCGTGCAAAGCCAGATGCACTTCGTTTTGTTATGGATCGTGATCAGCCATTTTTAGCTGTTATTTTCTGTCGTACAAAGGTTAGAGCAAGTAAGCTTTATGATAATTTAAAAGGACTAGGTTATAATTGTGCTGAACTTCATGGTGATATACCTCAAGCGAAACGTGAAAGAGTCATGAAGAGTTTCCGCGAAGCTAAAATTCAGTACTTAATTGCGACTGATGTAGCAGCTCGTGGACTTGATGTAGATGGTGTAACGCACGTATTTAACTTTGATATCCCTGAAGATGTGGAAAGTTATATTCACCGCATTGGCCGAACAGGACGTGCAGGTGGATCAGGTCTTGCAATTACGTTCGTTGCAGCGAAAGATGAAAAACATTTAGAAGAAATTGAAAAAACGCTTGGTGCACCATTGCAAAGAGAAATAATCGAACAACCGAAGATAAAACGTGTAGATGAAAATGGAAAACCGGTACCAAAGCCGGCTCCAAAGAAATCAGATCAATATCGCCAAAGAGATAGCCGTGAAGGTTCAAGAAGTGGTTCAAAAGGTGGCCCAAGAAATAGTTCGAGAAATGATAACAATCGATCATTTAATAAGCCAAGTAATAAGAAAAGTAGTACAAAACAAGGTCAGCAAAGACGTGGGCGTTAAATAGTTATTATTCAAAAAGAGTCGCAAAGTGTTGCGGCTCTTTTTTTGCTTGTATACAACAAGGGTGATGCCGAGAAAAAACGAAAATTTCATTCACCGTATTTAAAATGAATTTTAAAACTTATAAAGGAAATTTTATAGTCCAAAACCAGTAGAGCAAGGGTATTACTACCATGTCCCAATTCAAGAACAAGTGCAACTTACATATGAACAATATTTAATCGAAAAAAATCGAGAGAAAGCAATTCGTACTAGCTCCCCTGATGATGATACGGATTATGAAAAAATCAATTGGTATAACGATATGAAAACATCTTTTGCAAACAAAGAATTGGACGATGGGGTGAAAGAAATTCGTAACATATTCAAACGGTACTGGAATGTTATGCTGCAGCAAAAAGAGAACGGAACTTATTATGTCTACTATTTAGGTAGAACACTTTTGTTGAAAGAAAAGGTATTGAAGCGAGCGAATATTTTTATTATACATTCCGCAATTATTGAAATGGAACAAGAGAAGTTTATGAAGGATTTAACTCATATTGGTAGATGGAAAAAATAAGGGCGGGCGAAGATTGAGCTTTCTTATTTACAAATTTTAAATTAACAACCATTTTCGAACATTGGCCGAACGAGAAAATTATTGTTGCTGAAATGGAAAGTAAAGCAAGTTATCTGTATTGGCAGCAAATTCAGAACAAAAATGTATAACAATGTTGATAGCGGAATTTATGAAGTTTGTAAAGTGCGAGAATGAAGATGTTTTTGACATCAAGCGTATGTAAAGTGCAGAGCAGGGTTTCAAGAAAATGTAAAATTATCGTAACCTCCATTTCGCCTACACGGGTATGCGAGCAAATGTAGCTGACATGTGGGGTACGATCATTGGGAACTGGAAAACTCATTTGTTCGTTTTGTTCGATGGAGAAATTACTTATTACGATGATAAGGGTAATGTGGTTCGAAGCTACGAGAAGGGGAAATATGCGGTATAAGAAAAAAGGACTAGCAGTCGTATCTGCTGTCCTTTAATAGGAGAAAAATTATTCTGGATTAGAACTACGAATAACCAGAAAACGCGCTTTAAATCAGTGTTGTCAAAGATGTAATAATCTATGCAACAAAAAGCTTAGTCGGAATTCAAAACACCAAAATGGCTTGCATTGGTAACAGGCTCAAAACTAGTATATGTAAAATGAAAAATCTTATACAAAAAGCAGACAACAATTTTGGTTGTCTGCCAGTGTGTTCAATGAGTTAGCTAATTGTGATAATTTGCATCCCCATTATGAGAAGAGTGAAGCTGCTAGTTCAAACAGCTTGTTGGAATTATTATCGATTTCATAAAAAATATACAGAGAAAGCAGATAAGTGAAGAACCTACCTGCTTCTGCTGTAACAAAAGAAAGAAGTATTAGCCGTGGATACGGCGGCTTGAAAATAGTATGTATTTTTATTTCAAAAATATTCAAGGGGTGAAGAAACATGGGATGTTTAATAAAAGGGGTTTGTGAAATTAATCAGCTAATTAGTAAAACAAAAGAGAAAAACAATGAGCAAATATAACAATAAAAGGATAAATGTTCAAAAGAGCGATGAGTATAAAGTAAAACAAAATAGTTATATTAAAGCTTGATTTTCATAAGAGCACACATATAAGTGTGCTCTTATGAACGCTTTAGATTAGTATGACTAGATAGTCACCATACAATAAAATATGCTTGTTTGATATAAATGTGTGTTAAATCTATAACATATATTTTGGGGTGTATAAGGAATATTAAATGTTAATTTGCCAAGCATATTGTTTTTATTAACGAATTTGTGCAACTGTTAAAGCGGCAGAACGAATATCTACTGTACCAATTACTTCAACCGGTACAATTTGAATTAAATCACCAGGGTTTAAGTTTATTAGAATGACACCGCTGGATACATCTACTTGACCAGTGCCAATGATATTAGAACGGACTGCGGTTCCAGATCCTGCAATAATATTAGTTGATGAGTTTAGTGTCAAGAAAAAGCGCGCTGCTTCCGGGGCTACTGGAACGTTATCGAGGCTGATTGTTAATGTATAACTGATTTGATAAATACCAGCTACTTGAATTCTAATTCCAGTTCCAGTACTAATTGTATCATTTATTACAGGGACAGTAATATTAGGGTTTGGGCCCGTACTAGGTAATAGTAATGGCGTGAATAGTGTTGCAAATTGAGGTGAAGTAGCATTGAAAGCAAAACCGAGAGCTGGTAGCGTACTAGGGGCTTGTGCTCCACAATTAAAGTTTGTGTGCTTACGACAAGATGAACGCATATTTTCACTCCTTTCTTTCATTTAGATCGCATGAGTAATAACCTCACGTTTTGGACAAGCACAATACAATATATGAAAATTTATAATGAATAGTGCAGACGTGTACTGTTATGAATAAAACTAACTGTCTGTTGTACAAAAGGAAACACTATGTTTACAGAAATAGTTTGTAACCTAAAGTTGAAAAATAGTATGAACAGGGTTAAAAATGTTATTCAGAAATGAAAGGAAAAAAATAAAAAAGAGTACGCATATAAGCATGCTCTTTGGCAAGAAAGGTAGATTTTTATGAGTGGATTCCTCCATACAATAATATATGCTTGTCCGGTTAATAGTTGAGAAAGGGAGAATGAATATGGAACAAATTGAAGCGTATAACAAAATAAAAATTTCATTTTGTAAAAAAGGGGAATGGATATATGTACTTATTGGGAAAACGCAGTTAAAGAATTCTTAAAGAAGTAAGAGCAGGAACGAAATAAAAGAGCAGCTAGCAAAAGCTAACTGCTCAATACAAGGAGATACAGAGAAGACTACTTTAAATGAATGTTGGCATACAGCCTACATTCAGTATGGACCAAATATTTATTTTAAATCCAATTTATCATCCCAACAGATAAAATGGCTGCGCCTGCTGCAGAACCTAGCCAGTCTCTCCAGCCTAATGTATTTAAAGATGCATCTGTTAAATCCATAATTAAGAAGATAGCAAACATTAATACACCAAATGCTAAGCATCCCCAAAATATTTGCAAATATTTAATCATCTTCTTTCGGAACTTGCTCATATAAATCACCCTTATTAATAATTTATATTTTTACAAATAAATTATCGCATGTGCAAAAATTAAACGTACAAAATATGCAATATTACATATTGGAACTCAACAAAATAATCCATTCATAAGTACATAGATCGAACAGGGGGAACCGTATCGTATGAACCAATTTTCATTTTTTGAAATCATCGATGTAAAGGAGATGCGCTGACTTGTGGTGAAGGAGCTGAAAAACTACAAAGTATTGTGCGTCTGGATGAAGAATCGAGAAAATAGGATCAAGCGGAGGGCAGCGTTCTTTTCCTAAAATGAAAGGTGACGATAAGAAACATGAGATACGTTTTAAACAAATTGAGCGGACGTTAAAAAATAAAAATTTATAAAGGAAATAGAAAGTAGGATGTTGTATATACAATAATAGGAAACTTTTTACTAACTAAACATATAATTTAAGTAGACCGACAGTCGGTCTGATGGGAAGGAGAACTTGAATGCGAATTGTAAAGGAGTATGAGGAGCGTAGAAAGGAAATTTTAGAAACTGCTGAACGTTTATTTATTACGAAAGGTTATACGAAAACAACAGTAAATGACATTTTAAAAGAGATAGGGATAGCAAAGGGGACGTTTTATCATTATTTTAAGTCGAAAGAAGAAGTGATGGATGAAATCATTATGAGGATCATTAAAGATGATGTTGCTAAAGCGAAAGCAATCGTCTCTAATCCAAATATCCCAGTTTTAGAAAAGTTATTTCGAGTTTTAATGGCGCAATCACCAAAATCAGGAGATGTTAAAGATAAAATGATTGAACAATTTCATCAGCCAAATAATGCGGAAATGCATCAAAAAAGTATAGTGCAATCCATTATTCATTTATCTCCTGTTTTAGCAGAGATTTTAGAACAAGGAATCGATGAAGGCATATTTTCTACACCATACCCACAAGAAACGATTGAATTATTACTCTCTTCAGCACAAGTCATATTTGATGAAGGTTTATTCCAGTGGAAGCCGGAAGAAATGATTAGAAGAGCTAAAGCGTATATTAAAATGATGGAAGTATCTGTTGGAGCGAAAGAAGGATCTTTTGATTATATGGTTGAGGTTTTAATTAAACAGAAATCATGATTTCTGTTTAATTATTATAGACCGACAGTCAGTCTAAATTAAATGAAGGGTGTGATGAAGATGCCAGCAAGTATAAAATCTTCTATGAAAGATTTTCACTTAATGGTAAGTGGACAGATTATTACTATTTTAGGATCAACACTTTTACGTTTTGTTCTGTCGTTATATGTGCTAGATATAACAGGGCGTGCTGATATATTCGCAGGATTATATGCGGTTACGAGTATTCCGTTTTTGTTAGCTCCTGTTGGCGGAGCGATAGCAGATCGTTTCAATCGTCGTAATTTAATGGTTATTTTTGATTTTATAAACGCTGCGATTGTATTAAGCTTTATAGTTTTATTATTTACTGGATCTGTATCTATTATATTGATTGGAACTATTATGTTTTTACTTGCAGTCATTAGTGCAATGTACTCACCAGTTGTAATGGCGAGTACTCCTCAATTAGTTCCAGAGAAAAAGTTAGAACAAGCGAACGGTATCGTAAATGGTGTGCAAGCATTATCTAATATAGTAGCTCCTGTATTAGGAGGAATGTTGTACGGCATAATTGGTTTGAAAATACTTGTAATAATAAGTTGCCTTGCTTTCTTTTTATCTGCGATTTTAGAAATGTTTATTACAATACCTTTTATAAAAAGAGCAAAAGAAAACCATATTATACCGACAATTGTAAAGGATATGAAAGATGGCTTCGTATTCGTTTTAAAACAACCATTTATTTTGAAATCTATGCTTTTAGCTGCAGTACTAAATTTAATACTAACACCGCTATTTGTAGTTGGTGCTCCAATTATTATACGAGTAACGATGGAAAGTAGCGACACGTTATACGGAATTGGAATGGGATTGATCGATTTTGCTACTATTTTAGGTGCATTATCAATAGGTTTTTTTGCGAAAAAGCTACAGATGAAAACATTGTATTATTGGATGCTGTTAATAGCTTTATTAGTAATACCAATGGCACTATCCGTTACGCCAGTTATTCTTAATTTAGGATACTATCCACCATTTATCCTCTTTATACTCTCTTCTATTCTAATTGCAATGATCATGACAATTGTATCTATTTATGTAATTACTGTAGTCCAAAAGAAAACACCGAATGAAAACCTAGGGAAAGTAATGGCCATTATAACAGCGGTATCTCAATGTATGGCACCAATTGGGCAAGTCATTTATGGTTTTATGTTTGAAGAATTCAATACGAAAATTTATTTACCTATATTAGCTATTAGTTTCATAATGATAATAATAGCGATAGTGACGAAGAAAATATTATGGAATGAGGGGAACTAGCTTAATATGATTAGGAGAATGTTAAAAAGAGATTTCTCTCAAAATAAAATGATGATTACCATCTTATTTATGTTTATCATGTTATCAAGCCTTTTAATGGCAAGTGCTTCAAGTAACGTTATTAATCTATTGAACTCGATGGATCAATTGTTTAAAGTATCAAACGCACCGCACTTCGTACAAATGCATGCCGGAGAAATAAATCAAAAGTCAATCGACTCATTTGTAGCGAAAACTCCTTTTGTAAAAAAACAGCAAACGGCTGAGATGGTTCAAATAGGCGGGTCTAACATTTTTATAAAGAAGAAAAATCAAGCGGAACATAATAGTGTAATGGACATTAGCTTCGTTAAACAAAATAGTAAGTTTGACTTTTTATTAGATTTAAATAATGAAGTGATCGATGTTAGGAAAGGGGAAATAGGTGTACCAATTTATTATATGCAAAAATATAATTTGCGAATTGGAGATAAAATATGGGTTGTTAAAAATAATAATGAACTAGCATTGACTATTTCGGCATTTGTTCGTGATGTACAAATGAACCCATCACTTGTTAGTTCAAAACGATTTGTAATAAGCGATGAAGACTTCGAAAGAATAAAGGGGAATTTTGGAGAAAGTGAATATCTTATTGAATTCCAGCTAACAGATGTAAATAAAATAAATGAATTTGAAAATCTATACCAGTCATCGAACTTACCTCAAAAAGGTCCCTCTATTACGTATTCACTCTTTAAAACACTCAATTCATTAACAGATGGAATAATAGCTGCAGTGCTTATCATAATAAGTGCATTATTAATGTTAATCGCAAGTTTATGTATTAGATTTACGATTATGACTTCTATGGAAGAAGATTATCGGGAAATAGGTGTAATGAAGGCTATCGGCATAACAAGTAAAGAGATTCAAAAGCTATATGTAACAAAATATGTTGTTATTGCTACTAGCGGTTGTATATGTGGATATATTCTTTCATTATTTGTTACAAAAATTTTCACCGCTAATATCTCACTTTATATGGGAATAGCAAGTACAAGTATTTTATATTTTGTTGTACCATTAATAGTCACAATTGTGTTATTTCTAACTATTATCCTGTTTTGTCGTATCATTTTGCGGAATTTGAGGAGAATTACAGCAATAGATGCTTTACGATCAAGAGATAATCTAGGAAAGAAGAAGGGAAAAAGGACTTTTTCTCTCTATCAAACTAAAATTACAAATGTAAATATATTTATTGGTATACAAGATGTCGTAAAACGCTTTAAGTTATATCGCGTATTAAGTATCGTTTTAATCATAGCCGTGTTCATGATTGTTGTACCTGTTAACTTTTTGTATACGATTCAGTCACCGAAGTTTGTAAATTACATGGGAACAGGAAAAAGTGATATTCGAATAGATTTACAGCAATCTGAAAATATAGAGAAACGATTTAAGGACGTAATCTCATATATACGAAATGATGAAGACGTAGAAAAATATGCAGCATTTGTAACGAGTACATTTAAAATGGTGAACGCTGAAGGTACACATGAAAACTTAAATGTAGAAGTAGGAGACTTCACTCAATTTCCATTAGATTACGTTCAAGGAATAGCACCAAAAAATGAAAAAGAGATTGCTCTATCTTATATGAATGCAAATGAATTAAAAAAGAATGTAGGGGATGAAATCGTTTTATTTGTAGAAGGAAAAGAAAAAGCACTAACTATTAGTGGGATATATCAAGATGTAACGAATGGTGGGAAAACAGCTAAAGCGAGCTTCTCTTATAATAGCGAAAATATATTATGGTATGTAGTAAACGTAGATATGGAGCCTACTGTGAATTTACAAGAAAAAGTGAAGAAGTATAAACATAATTTTAGTTCTGCAAAAATAACAGATACAGACGATTATTTAACGCAAACTTTAGGAGAGACAATTAAACAATTAAGCCTCGTGACGCAAGTGGCAATTTTGATTGCTATATTGATATCAGTTTTAATTACTGCAATGTTTTTTAAAATGTTATTGGCAAAAGACTCTTCACAAATATTAATTATGAAAAGTATTGGTTTTTCTAACAAAGATATTCGTATACAGTATATAACTCGTTCTATTGTCATTGTATTAATAGGCATTGTAACAGGGACATTACTAGCTGCTACGTTTGGTGAAATGTTAGTAAGTTGGTTAGGCTCATTTATGGGAGCAGCTCATATAAAGTTTGTCGTGAATCCTATCGTTTCTTATGTAATATGTCCAGCTATATTATTTATATCTGTGGCCGCAACAACACTTTTCAGTAGTTTTACTATGAAACAAACAAACGATGTAAAGCCAAATGGAGAGTAGGGGTGTGTAACTTGAACAAAATTTTAGAAGTTAAACAATTAAACAAAAAATATTCAATAGATGGAAATACAATTTATCAAGTACTAAAAAATATAGATTTAGATATTTATGAGGGAGAGTTTGTATCGGTCATGGGGCCTTCTGGTTCTGGGAAATCGACGTTACTATATAATATTAGTGGAATGGATCAAATGTCATCAGGAAGTGTGAAAGTTGATAGTAAAGAAATATCATGTATGAAAGAAGAAGCGTTAGCCAAATTGCGCCTTACTGAAATAGGATTTATTTTTCAGCAGAGCAACCTTCTTAGACACTTGAATCTATTTGATAATATCATCTTGTCAGCATATTTAGCGAAATGTGAGAGTAAGAAAATAGTAAATCAACGTGCTCTGGAGCTAATGGGGAAAATGGGGATAAGTGATATAGCATCCCATTATATAACGGAAGCGTCTGGAGGGCAATTACAAAGAGTTTCTATTTGTAGAGCGCTTATCAATAATCCAAATGTTATTTTTGCTGATGAGCCAACTGGTGCTCTAAATTTAAAATCAACAGAAGAGGTAATGCAAATATTACTAAATATTAATCGTGATGGAACTACTATCATGTTAGTGACTCATGATGTAAAGGTAGCAGCGAAAACAGAAAGAGTTCTTTTTATGGTGGATGGAGAAATTGTTAGCGAAATTCAGTTAGGTAAGCTTAGGAATAATGAGTTGAAAGTGCGAGAAGAGAAGCTGTTAAAATGGTTAGCTGTACTTGGATTTTAAAGAGAAAAACTCCTATTAAATGTAGGAGCTTTTTCTTTGTCTGAAAGTTCTAGAAGATATATAATAATTTTCTGACTATTTAAATTTGGAGGGATACAAATGAAAAATGAAACGTTGCACAATCAAGAAGATAGTATTAAAATGCTTGATTCATTATTAAGACCGGCAGAACCATTTTGGAATGAATTTTATGCGAATAGAGAAAAAGATGTTCCGTTTTTTGCAAATATTCCAGATGAAAATCTAGTTTCATATATAGAAACAGGATGGATTTCCAGAGGGAAAGTGCTGGAACTTGGATGCGGTCCAGGAAGAAATGCTATTTATTTAGCGATTGAAGGATTTGGAGTAACAGCAGTGGATTTATCTATAGAGGGCATTAATTGGGCGAAAGATAGAGCAAATGAAAAAGGAATTGGAATTCAATTTATTTGTGATTCGATTTTTAATTTAGAGGCTCAAAAGGAATTTGATTTTGTATACGACTCTGGATGTTTGCATCACATTCCACCACATAGAAGAATAAATTATGTGGATTTAATTAAAAACTCATTGAAATCTGGTGGTTATTTCGGATTAACATGTTTTGCAGCAGGTGATTTAGATGAGCGAAATGGATCAGAAATAACGGATTGGGACGTATATAGAGGGTGGAGTTTACAAGGTGGACTTGCATATTCTGAAGAAAAATTAAGAGAGATATTTAAAGAATTTGAAGTGATTGAAATTAGAAAGATGAAGCAAATTGACCAACCAAATACTATGTTTGGAGAATCATTTCTTTGGACAGCATTATTTAAGAAGAAATAAACAGGGATTTAATTGACAAACTCATCTTTTTTATAGACAATACATTTATAAGAATATACGTTCGGTTTTGGCTGGCCGATGTATGTTTTACATAAATACATAACAAGGGGCGGTCTCTATATGAATAAAACAAATCAAAAAATCACTACGTTTTTAATGTTCGAAGGTAAAGCTGAGGAAGCAATGAACTTTTACACGTCGCTATTCGATCAATCAGAAATTGTAAGTATCTCTCGCTACGATGAAAACGGACCAGGTAAAGAGGGTTCTGTCATTCATGCAACTTTTACGTTAAATGGTCAAGAATTCATGTGCATTGATAGTTATGTAAAGCATGGTTTTACATTTACACCATCTATGTCTCTTTATGTAAATTGTGAGACAGAAGAAGAAATTGAAGCGGTCTTTCATAAGTTAGCGCAGGATGGATCTGTACTAATGCCTTTAGGTTCTTATCCATTTAGTAAAAAATTTGGCTGGTTAAATGATAAATATGGTGTGTCTTGGCAGTTAACGCTTGCGGAATAAAAATTTAATAAGAAAAGCGTAGCCCATTTATAGCTACGCTTTTCTTATTAAGAATTTTGCTTGCCGAATCTTTCACCGAGTTTAGCTAACAATTCAGGCTGATCCCCTTGACTCATTACAACTTCAATAAAGATAAGTTGATTCTTATTTAAAGTTATATTAGTTAAGACTTCTGCTAACTCTGTTTCATTTTCCACTTTACATGATAGGCTTTTTTCTTCTAATCCGAATGTGTTTGCTAGTTTCGTGTAATCCCACATTTGTATGTCATTATACGGTTCGTTTTGGCCGTGAATTGCACGTTCAACAGTGTATCCATTGTTATTAATTAAAAATATAATCGGTTTTAAATTTTGACGAAGTATAGTCGATAACTCTTGAACAGTTAATTGGAAAGAACCATCACCAATAATTAAAATATTACGTCGCGATAAATCAGCGAGCTGTGTACCGAGTAGAGCAGGTAATGTATAACCAATTGATCCCCATAATGGTTGTGCTACATATGTAGTGTTATTTGGTAAAGGGATAGCAGCACTACCGAAGAAAGGTGTTCCTTGCTCAGCAATTAAAACATCGTTTTCTTGTAAGAAATGGTATATTTGTTGCCAAAAACGTTTTTGTGTAACCATTTGAGCTTTTGGATTGAACTCTTCTGTCATAGATAGTAATTCTGAAATAAAGGGCTTAATTTCAAGTGTTTCCTCGTTGCGATGTTCGATTAAATCACTTAACTGTTGTAAAACATCTTTCATTACAACGGGTCCATATTTTTTATCTATAATTTTCACAGTATAGGGATGGATTTCTATAACTTGCTCTTTCATAAAGCCTTGTGTAAAGCCACCAGTAATAGTATCAGTTAATTTCACGCCAATACTAATAATACAGTCAGATTCATCAATTCTTTTTCGTAAGTATGGAGAACTAACATCACCAGTATAAATTCCTATAAATTGAGGGTGTTGTTCAGGGAATATTCCTTTTCCCATACTTAATGTTGCGATAGGAAACCCAGTTTTTTCTACGAATTGATGCAAATATTCTTCCGCATGAAAACGAGCCACTTCAAAATCAGCTAAAATAACTGGTTTTTTGGCACTGTTTATTTTTGAAGTCGCATGTAGAAGCATTTTATCCAACGCATCTTTATTACTTAGAACTGGTTTATGTAAAATTGGTTCTGTAGGTTTATTAATTGGTTTATTATACACATCAATCGGTAATTGAATATGAACAGGGCGTTTCTCACTCCAACATGCACGTAACACACGATCGATTTCTTCAGTGGCATGCTCAGGTGTTAATTTTGATTGTGCCACCGTGATTTCTCTATACATATTGGAAAAATGATCGAACTTTCCATCACCTAACGTATGATGAACGAGTGCTCCATTTTCCATTACTGTTGTTGGTGGTGTCCCCGTGATTTTTATAACAGGTACGTTTTCTGCGTATGACCCAGCAACACCGTTAAGGGCGCTTAATTCTCCAACGCCAAAGGTGGTAATAAGAGCTGCAATTCCTTTTATACGAGCATATCCATCAGCAGTATATGCCGCATTTAATTCATTACAATTACCAATCCACTTTAGCTTTTCATGTGCTAGTACGTCATCTAAAAAAGCCAAATTATAATCACCAGGAACACCAAATATATGCTCAATTCCTAATTCGCTTAGTCGATCTAATAAATATGTACTTACAGTATATTGCGATTTCAAATGAATCCTCTCCTAATTTTGCAATGAATATTTCAATAAACTAAAGAAGTTCTGATGTGTTCGTTAAAATATTCAATACTAGATTGTGTTATAATTTATATACAGGGGGAAAGTAGATGACACAACATAAAGAAGAACAGATGAATGAAGCATTAGCATTATTTTACTTTGCATATAAATCATTTACTGAAAAGCCAGATGAAATTATAAAAGAGTATGGCATACAACGAGTACATCACCGAATTTTATTTTTTATCGCACGATTTCCAGGGATAAGTGTAAATGAGTTATTATCACTGTTAGAAATAAGTAAACAAGCTCTTCACGGACCACTACGACAACTTGTGGAAAAAGGCTTAATTGAGAGTAATGAAGCTACACATGATCGCCGTGTGAAACAGTTATCTTTAACAGAAATAGGTGTAGATTTAGAGAAAAAATTGAGCGATGTTCAAAGACAACAGATGAGTGCTATTTTTTCAAAATTTGGTGAATCGTGTGAAGAAAATTGGCATCAAGTTATGAATGAAATGGCAAATAGTCGATCAGGTTTTGATGCTTGGATATCAAAACGAGAAGTTGTAATCGATCAGAAATAATAAGAAATATATCTGTTTTTATAGTTTGAAAAAGAACAAATTTTATCCATACATTTGGCAACTATGGATTGGTCATAGAGTGAATGGATAAAAAGATACATTACTAGATACTTTATACGTGTACGCAATGGAACAATAAAATTCACATTTCCGAGAGGGGAATTATTATGATAAAACTTGTACTTATTCGTCACGGACAAAGTTTATGGAATCTTGAAAATCGCTTTACAGGATGGACAGATGTAGATTTATCAGAGAATGGATTAAGTGAAGCGAGAGAAGCAGGAGTGATATTAAAGAAAAATGGATATACTTTTGATGTAGCTTATACATCTGTATTAAAACGAGCAATCCGGACGTTATGGATTGTACTTCATGAGATGGATCTTGCTTGGGTACCAGTACATAAATCTTGGAAGCTAAATGAAAGACATTACGGTGCATTGCAAGGGTTGAATAAAGATGAAACTGCGAAAAAGTATGGTGAGGAGCAAGTTCATATTTGGAGAAGAAGTATTGATGTAAGACCGCCAGCTCTTACTGAGGATGATCCTAGATATGAAATGAATGATCCAAAATATAAAGCACTTAAAAAAGGTGAGTTTCCATTGACTGAATGTTTAGTGGATACGGAGAAAAGAGTACTTGATTATTGGCATTCAGAAATCGCGCCATCATTAAAAAGTGGTGAAAAGGTAATTATTTCATCACACGGTAATACGATTCGTTCGCTAGTGAAATACTTAGATAACCTTTCAAGCGATGGTGTTGTTTCATTAAATATTCCAACGAGCATTCCACTCGTTTATGAATTAGACGATGATTTACGTCCGATTCGTCATTATTATTTAAGTATGGACGGAGAAGTACCAAAAGGGGAAATTCCGAAACATATTTCTTTTTAACATGAAAATTTGAAACGCATGCTTGTCTACATATACAATGTAGATTCATGATAAAAGACGTGGTACCTTCTAATGTATATGCGATATTGCTAAATTTAGAAGCTTGTCCACGTCTTTTGTCATAAAGAGGGCTGCTTGTGCATGTAATGATATCGTGAGTAGTTTTTGAATGGAGGGTGATGTCATTGGTGATCTCTAACATTCGAATCGGCTTATTTATTTTAGCAATCGTTTTTCTCGTTCTTGTGTTCTTTTACTGGAGAAACGAAGAGTTGTACGAGGAGAAAAAGCAACGTATTAGAAAGACTTGGTATGGGTTGTTTATAATATCAGTCACCGTGTATTTCATGATAAAAGGAATTGATTTAACCCTCTGGAAAAACCTATTAATGTTCACTGCAATGGTTATTTTCGTTGATATCGCATTTATTTTAACACCTAATATTTCCGAAATATGGGGAGCGAAATTTAGCGATATCGGCAAGACTGTTCAATCGATAAAACGGTCTTTAATTGCTTCTAAAGCAAGAGGGGAAATATATACAACAATTATTCAAAATGTCAATCCAGCAATGTTCGGTACAATGGAATGGCATACGGAAGAAGAGTATACAAAAAGCTTAAACGCATTTTTAGATTCGTATGGGGAAAAGATTGGTGCGAAAATTGTCGTATTTGAAGCGGCAAAGGAATTAAATACTAACTTTCGCGGTATCCGTTCTCAATTTAGTATTATCGTTCCGTTTGAACACATTGAGCAGTTGAATGAGCAGAAAGCGGTACAAGTAGAAAATGTCGGCATTATACCAGCAAAAACTGTGAGTGATGTTTTCATTGTTATTGATGGGAAGAAAAATAATCTGCAAGATCGAGATTTTGAAAATGTATATAATTTAACAATACATCATAGTTATTTTAGTAAATAAGGACAGGATTTTCTTCTGTCCTTTTCACTTATACATAAAGGTAAAGCGAATTTAGACAAACTTGTATAAAATCGGACAATCATTCCTACACTAGCACGTAGAGGTGATTGTAGTGATAAAAGATTATGACAATGATTTTTTTAAAGAAGATAATGAAGATACAACAGATTTCTCGTTAATAAAAGGAGATACATTACAGCAAGTAGAAGAGTTAGAAGAAGAATTAAAAA
>NZ_NJGF01000034.1:0-40359 GCF_002209985.1 Bacillus sp. K2I17 | reverse complement strand
TTCGATAGAACTCTTTACTTAGGAATCCCTCACTTCTAAACGAAGTGAAAGTGGGGGTAGTTCAATTTATAGTACAAAAATTTCACAAGGAAACGAGATGCAATCCATATTAATCGATAAGGTATACAAATTTGCATTTGGCCGAATCAAGGATAAAAAATCTTAATTGTGAGAGCAATTATTTGTAGTTATTTTGTATTTAATTGTTTCCTTGCTATATTAAATCATCTTGTTAAAGAAACGGTGAAAAGATTAATGCAGCATTCTTACTCCATTGAGTTTACCCTATAAAAAAACTTTGTACGGAAAGAAAATTGTATTTGTATCAAAAATATTTAATTCTATTTAGCTCTATGTTTAAATTTTGTGGACCTAAATAAAAATGATGAATACTGGTAGTTTAAATAATTTGAATTTTGAGAGGGCGTAATAAGTTTTTAGAAGGTTGATTTGTAGATTCTGCGACTTGTTTATATACCTGATCAAGTTTTGTCGCTGTATGTTTAAATGTAAAGTTTTCTTCCACAACCTTTCTACCGTTTTCAGCAATCCATTGGGCAAATTCTCGTTGAGATAACAAAGCATTGACAAGTCTGGCAAACTCTAATGGGTTATCATACTGTTCTATTAGGCATCCGTTATATTCATCTGTTATAACTTCAGCATTTCCCCCACGATTTGTTGTAATAATTGGGATTCCAGCAGCCATTGCTTCATAATGAACACGTGCCAGTGGTTCGTTCCATTGTGAGCTACATATAAATATATCCCCCATTAGAAAAATATTATGAATTTGATCTGCAGGAATAAATTTGGTGAAAATTACGTGTTCTTTAATTGGCCTAGCCATTTTATATAGTCTTTTAACATATTTATTTACTCGGTTATCACTAAACCATTTACCACCAACAATTACAAGTACCGTATCCTTATGTGTTTGAATAATTTTCTTCATAGCATGAATGAGTATGTCAGGTCCTTTATTTTTGCATAATCGGCCAACAAATAGAATCACCTTTTTATTTTGTATACCATATTTTTTACGAAATGTATTTCTTATCTTTTGTCCTGTTGGTGTCCAGATGGAGGGAGATTGTTTTAAATTAACACCAGAGTAGAGAATGGAAATCTTTTCTTCAGCTTGTGGAAATCTTTCAATCACAGTTTGTTTAATATAGTTACTAACGGTCACAATGGCGGTAACCATTTCAATAATAAGATTGCCTTCATAAATGGATAGTTTATGCTCAGCAAACATATCGTTATGAAGACCTAATACAAACTTACTGTGTGGAGAAGCTTGTTTATATAGAGGTATATTTTTAGGGCGATTAAAGACATGTATAATATCAAAGGTATTGGTTTGGATTGTTCTTATAACATGCTGTTCATATTCTTTTTGAGGAAAATACACGTAATTGACATTATCTTGTGTTTTTTGATTTGGAAGACCTGGATCTGAAATAGAGAAAATAGTAAGTTCATAATCTTGACTTATATAGGGGGACACCCCATCAATCATCATTTGAATTGCTCCACCCTTAATTGCCGGAGATGGTAATTTTTCTGTACATATATATGCAATTTTCATAAACTAATCCCCTTTGTATAGTTGTTTTATATAATGAAATTCTGCTTCCAATCCATCGGATAGAGAAACTGTTGGAGAATATTGTAGTAATGTACTGGCCTTAGATATATCTGCCCATGTTTGCTTCGGTTCTCCAGGAACTGATTTTAGAAATTTTTTGGTTGCTGATTTCCCTGATATTTTTTCTAACATAGAAATGATGTCTAAAATGGATGCTTGTTCTTTTCCGCCGATATTGATAACTTCACCTACTATACTTTTTTTTGTCTCTAAAGCGGCCACCGTTCCTCGTATACAGTCATCAATATAGGTGAAATCACGTGTTTGCGTTCCATCACCAAATATTGTGAGAGGTTTATCTTCTAGCAGTTGTTTAATTAATCTATGAAATGCCATATCAGGACGCTGCTTTGGCCCATAAACTGTGAAATATCTTAAAATAACAATTGGTATGTGAAAATTTTTGTAATAAACATGACATAAGTGTTCACCACTTAATTTGGTAACGCCGTATGGAGATAGGGGGGTAGGTAATAAATCTTCAGAAACTGCGCCAGATTTTTCACCATAAACAGAAGATGTTGATATATGAATAAATTTATCTAATTTTATGTGTTTACAGGCTTCAAGCAACTGCTGTGTAACCATTATATTATTTGAAACATAAGACTGAAAATCTTTTCCCCAACTTGTTCTCACACCAGGAATAGCAGCTAGATGATAAACAACATCTATATCCTGTAATAGTTTTGATAAATCTGTATTTGAAATATCTTCTTGTATGAATTGAAAACGTGAATTCAATTTGAGAGATTGTATATTGTCTGTCTTTAAAGTGGCTGGAGTAGGACCGATGAAATAATCAATTCCAACTACATGATATGCACTATTTTTAAGTAACGCTTGACACAAATGTGAACCAATGAAACCAGCGGCTCCTGTTACAAGTATTTTCATGACCGACCCACTCCAATATATTGTAATCCGTATTTTTCTATTTCATCTTTTTCAATGCAATTGCGTCCATCTACGATTGTGCATCCCCTCATAACTTGTTTGACTTGTTTCCAATTAAGTGTTTTAAATTCATCCCATTCCGTTGCGATAATAATGCAATCAGAATTTGTAATTGAAGATTCTAGGTTATCATGCTGTGTAACTTGTCTTTTTAAATGTGGGGGAAGAAGAGCTTTGGGGTCATAAGCATGTAGATCATAGCCATGAGGAATTAATTTTTCAAGGAGTATTACGGCAAGTGAGCTACGAATATCATCAGTATTTGGCTTAAAAGCAATTCCTAACACCGTTATTTTTTTAAAAAAGGGTTCTTTTATAGCTTTTTGAATTTTTTCAACATAGAGATCTATTTGTGTGGAGTTAATGGATTGTACAGCTTGTAAAATAGGAACTGCTACGTGCCTATCATTTGCTGTATAGATGAGTGAATGTAAATCTTTTGGGAAGCATGATCCTCCATATCCCATTCCCGCCTGAAGAAAATGAGGGTTAATTCGAAAGTCATGGCCAATTCCTTTTGCCACCTCAACAATGTCAATGTTATATGCATCACAAATCCGAGCGATTTCATTTATAAATGATATTTTTGTAGCTAAAAATGCATTGGATGTATATTTAATCATCTCAGCTTCATTTAGACCAGTACAAACGAAAGGAGCACTAATTCCTTTATATATATTCTGCATAATTTTTAACGACTTTGTGTCACCATTTTGGATTCCTATAATAGTTCTATCTGGGATGAGCATATCACGAACAGCAGAACCTTCACGAAGAAATTCAGGATTAGAAACAATATTGAATAGGGATGATGAAACCCCAGATTTAATAAGCTTTTCACATATTTGTTGATTTGTACCTGGTGGAACTGTACTTTTGGTAATAATAGTTTTATACGATGTTATAGCTGGAACTAGTAGATTGATAACAGAATAGATATATTTTAAATCCGTCTTTCCACTTGATGTGGAAGGAGTCCCTACGGCAATAAAAATAATGGGCGATTGTCGAATAGTACTATCAATATCACAACTGAATTGTAATCGTTTTCGATTTTTGTGAATAAGTTCTTTTAAATCAGGTTCATAAATGGGACATTCTCCCTTTTGGAGAGAGGAAATTTTATCTTGATCTTTATCTACGCATATAACATCATGACCTAAATCTGCTAATACTGCTGCTGATGTAATACCAACATAACCAGAGCCTATAATACATATCTTCATATGCTAATCACCTTTCTAAACTTAGTACTAGTTGTAACAGTATATTGATGGACAAGTTTGATTGGTGACAAGTAAAAGGGCCTATTCATATAAGCAATGAAAGTAGGCAGAAGGTAAAGGCCTCTTTTGATTTCATTATGCGCAGGTACAAAGGGTACTGAATACATTGTTATAAACAATTGAAGGAGAGAGATTAGTGATTAAAAAAGCAATTATTCCAGCAGCTGGTTACGGCACGAGGAGCCTACCAATTACAAAGGTAATTCCAAAAGAAATGTTTCCTATAGGTAATAAACCGGCGATTCATTATATTGTGGAAGAGGCTGTGAAGTCAGGTGTTGAGCAAATATTAATTGTACTTTCTAGCAGAAAGGATTTAATAGTTGATTATTTTGATCAATCATTAGAATTGGAAGCTTTTTTGGAAAAAGAGAAAAAATCTCATCTGTTAAAAGAGCTTACTATCCCTAAGATTCAAATTCATTATATAAGACAGCCATATGCGAATGGACTTGGTGAGGCGATAAAATTAGGTGAAACATTTATTGGTAATGAACCTTTTGCTGTACTCTTACCAGATGATATTGTAGTTTCGGATAAAGAAACCGCTTTAAGCCAGTTAATTAAAATTTATAAAGATAAGAAAAATAGTGTTATAGGCATTCATAGGGTACCAAATGAATGTGTAGAAAAGTATGGTATTATTGAAGGGAATATTGTAAAAGAAGATTGTATAGATGTTACAAATATTGTTGAAAAACCAAAAGTAAACCCTCCATCTAATCTTGCAGTAATTGGTAGATATGTTTTCACACCGGATATTTTTCCATTATTAAAAAAGCTTCAACCTGGTGTTGGGGGGGAATATCAATTAACAGATGCGATACATTCTTTAATTATGACTAAAAAAGTATATGGAAAAATGATTGAAGGGAAACGATTTGATATTGGACAAGAAGATGAATATATGCAGCTTCTTAACCTTTTATATGCAAAAAATAAAGTAAGTAAGGATTGATTTATGGAAAAGGATTTAACCAATATCCATTTTAGATTAACAAGCAATTCCTGAAGATTTGATAAAACATATGTAAAAGTTAAGGGGAATGAGGAATATTTATGTCGTACCTCTGAGTCAGTAGGGAGTGGGGGGGAAAACCGAATTTTACTAATAAAAAAGAAAAAATCATATGACTGCAGAGCTTTTTTTTAGTCTAGCGGTCTTTTCGTATTTCTTAGCTTTATGCAATTAGAATAGAACAGAATGCGCATTAACTTATTATAATTGGAAATACAAAAAAGAGAAAAGATAACAGACGGCATCTCAATCAGCTAAATAAAATATCTAAATTACAATACGAGTTTCATAAGACTCTTTTTAGGTTTTATATGTCCAAAGAGTTGTACAGGTATAGATAAGGAAAGCATCCATAACGGATGATTTTTTCTTTGTTATATAAAAACTACACATTAACCGGTTTTAATGGATATATTAGTTATAGTTGGGGAGAATCATCATATAATGATATTGAACGGTTTCCAACATGTTCCCCTATATTTTTCAAAAGAGAGCACTTATTGGGAGAGTGCTCTCTTTTGTTCTCACTTTTTGGTAAGGACAAGCATATATTGAATTGAAGGACAGATTTATAGGTTTGTAACTCATTTTAATTTCAATGCCCATTGAAAAATACTTCTCACATTAAGAGAGTCCCTACTGGCGCAGGTGCTTTCTTTTTAATGAAAAAAATGAACATTTGAGTAGATAATACTTCTGTGAACTACCTGCTACTTAACGTCTTAACGGACTGTTTGAAGTGGGGACATCTCGGTTAATCATTACTTTTGATAGCTAACGAATTTGTCCTAAGACAGCCGAGCTAACTTGTTTTGTCTTCTAAGTCAATAACAAACTTTTTCAATATGTTTTAGTAAAACAATCGCAAATTCTCCTATTGTACAGTGCCTTTTTATATTGATTTAGCTCTAAAGAAAATGATTACAGCTTGTATTTATATTAAAAAGTTTTAATTATAAAATATAAAGTGTTCATTTTAACAAAGTAGTTATTTAGTAAGCATAAAAATAGGAGTGCCTAATGAGCACTCCATAACCAAATGACAACACCTATAAAAGTATATGAGTGGTTTAACTAAATATGTTTTTATTTTTATATTTTAAACAAAATCCTTTCTAAAAATGAAAGAGCGCCCTGGAGAGTGCTCTTTCACCTAAACAAACATTGAAAAAGAATACACGACATTGTATGCGTATTTCTTTCACTTTGGTGTAGTTTTTAAATAAAACAAGCACTTTTCAAAGTGCTCTTTGATCAAGATTTATATAGAAAAAAAGTGCACATGATATTGTATGTATGTTTTTAATGATGGTGCAACTTTGAAACAAAATCTTTATTTAAATTGAATCAATCCCAAGGTGCGCTCCAAGGGGGTGAGAATCGAGAAGTATTACTATGTTGGAAGTAAAGTTATTGCAATTGTCGATTCAATAATATTAACTATTAGGAATTTTAATGGTATAACTAATTATTGATTATAAGTATATATAATTTTAAAGAAATTTAACAAAAACGTAACTTTGTACGTTAAGGTAGTCGGTGCAATTAACTAACGGCTTGATGAAAAAAGGAGCCCTGTATGAAATGTTACAGTGCTTCACTGGGTTGAGTTATGTCATAATACTCACAACGGGTTTTAACATGGATTTAAGGATAAATAAATTGGGGAATGTGTCCAATTATTCTGTAGCGATTATTTTAAACAAAAACGCTATTTGGTATGTAACTAGAAGAGCACTTAGGAAAGTGCCCTTTTGTAAAGACTATTCAATCTAAAAAGAGAGGATACAATATATCATATGTAGTTATGTTTGTTTAATTATGTGTCTTTTATATAAAAATTTTATTTTTTCATAAATAAAGTGGAAAAGACCATGTTAAAAGAATAAGCGAAATAGGTCCGGAAATTTCTCCAACTGGAAAGAAGATTATTGATAATGAAGACTATGCTTTTGGACTGAGTGTTGAAAAAGGTTTTAACTGTCGGTACTTGGAATATTCAGGGAGTTGGGCGGGTTATCGTTCACACTTCATGCGGTTTCCAAAAGAATATTTGTCTGTTGTAGTCCTAAGTAACTATGATGGATTTGATTCTAAAAAATATGCTAATGAAATAGCAGAAATTGTTTTAGAAAAGTAAAAAATAGAGGGTAGAAGTCAGTATTTAGATTTGCTTTATCCCACGTTGTTTTAGGTGTAATTAATTTTGAGAACGGAAGGCAAGCATAAATTTATGCCTGCCTTTTTAGGTATTAAAATGAATATAGATGTTAATATTCATACAGTTAAAAAATTAATTAGAAATTCTTTGAATATAGATTAATTAATTAATAGTGTTGAATTTTATAATTTAAATAAAATAATTATAAAATTAATGTTACATTTTAAAACTAAATATTCTAATTATCAAACTTAATTTTATTGAAAATTGAAATATTAAGTAATATACCTATTGCTATTAAATTGACCATTAAAGAACTTCCACCAAAACTTATAAACGGAAATGGAGTACCCGTAAGAGGAAATAGTCCTGTAATACCACCTAAATTTACAATGGATTGCATACCAATCATACACCCTATACCAATTGCTATAAAACTGCCAAATGGATCTACACATACTTGTGCAATTTTTAAAGAGCGAAGTACTATAGTCAAAACTCCAGCCAATAGAATAAATACACCAATAAATCCTAGTTCTTCAGAAACTATTGCCATTATAAAATCAGTATGTGGTTCCGGAAGATAACCTGTTTTTTGTATGCTATTTCCAAATCCACGACCAGTGATTCCTCCAGAGCCAATGGCAATAAAAGAATTTACAAGCTGGTATCCATTTCCTTGTGCATCAACAAAGGGATTAAAAATCGTAGTAATACGTGTCTTTTGAACTTCTGACAAACTATATTGAATTAAAAAATATAAAATAGGTAACCACAAAATAGAACCAATAGCAGTTCTTTTGATTAGTAGATTTATATTTATTCCTGAGCAAAGAAATATGCTAAAACCTATACCTAATATTAAAAGTGCCGATCCTAAATTTGGTTGTTTAAAGATAAGAAAAAAAATTGTAGCTAAAAAAAATAAAAGTTTTCCGCTACCACTCCAGCTGTTTTTAGCTTGTTCTTGTCGTAATGCAAAAAAACGGGCTGTTACGAGTATTGTTCCTAATTTAAGAAATTCAGCTGGTTGTATTCCAAAGATCCATGATTGAGCATTATTTACCACTTTTCCTTTCCATAAAACCATAATTAATAAAAAAATCCCTCCAACTATAATAAAGATTGAGACTATTCGTTTTTTCCATATTTCATATGGGAGTATGGCACAAACTATTAACCCTATTGTTCCTAAAATTAGCGTTGTTAATTGAGAATCAACAAAATGTCTACTGTTATAACCGTAATGTTGGACAGCGACAATGGAGCTCGCACTATACATCATGATAATACCTAAAGTACATGTTATGAATAGAGGGAGGAGCAATAGATAATCCAGTTTTAATATTTTTTTCATTTTAATATCCTCCTGATTTAAAACAAAACATAATATTGCATTTGCTAATGAATAAAACCTTGTTCTCGTCAATTACTAAATAGGATTTTTGTTTAGGAAAATTCTATCACTTACCCCCTGTTTTCTTACGCAAAAATCCCCCTAATATGTAACTAGGGGGATTCAAAATGGCATGACTAAATAAGGCTTTTTCCCCCTAGTAGAGCTTTGGCACTATACAACGTAAAGTAATGAAAATTCATCACTTAGCTATCTTAAGAAGAGCCTTAACCCGACAATTCCTGTTCTACCCATTGGCGTCTTTCGACATTTTTGGGCAATAGCCTGTGTTTGTATAGGAGCCTCACCTAACAGGTTCAGCGATATAAATTTTATGTATTTGTTTCGTGTAGCAAGCATAAATATATATTTTTTTCTTGTCAAGTAACCGTATTGCTAAAATTATATGTTTTATAGCGTTATAATCTTTTGAGAAATGTTGTGAGAAAATGTATGTAATCATTCCGTATAAGTACATATTTTAGACTTGTAGTGTATAGTTTGATTAAGTAGTTTAACCATATAAATTTGATAAACAGTAAAGAAGATTTTAATCATAAAAGAAGATTTTTTTAAGAATGGAATTGAAAGGGAGTTGACAAAAATTAAATTCTGGTTTAAATTTTGAAGTAATTCAATAAACTTTGTTAGGTGAGGCTCCTGTATAGAGAAACGCTGCTGCCCAAAAATGTCGAGAGACGCCAATGGGTCAACAGGAACGGTCGGATTAAGGCCCTTCTTAATGTAGCTGGTTATAAAAACCTATGCTATACAGTGCTAAAACTCAACGAGGGAGTGGTATACGATTTGATAGAAAGGTACCTCTGTGATTTTGGCAGAGCTGTCTTAATAATCATTTATTTGTATTGTGAAAAAACCTTTACTCCTTTTTGAGTAAAGGTTTTTCTGTTTAATTTTATTTATTTTTATCTTGTCTATACTCAAAAAGGAGGTAATTCTAATTAATGAATTGATTGCAATGTAACTATTATTGCTCTAATAAAAAACCTAAGACAGATAAAATAAAACAAAACCACTCATGAAACTCTAGAGTCTCCCTTAGCAATATGAGGAGGAGTTAACATGAAGAAATTATTAAATGAATTACTTGTAACCCAAAATAATTTGGATGCAGAGAAGGTTTTACGTCTTCCTTCGTTTGATGTTGCGCAAGAAGTAAAACGGTTTTCAATTGAAGATCAAGTCATATTGCTAAATACGATTCCTGTATTAAAAAGCTCTAAAATTCTTCAATATATGAGTGTAGAAGAAAAATATAATATCTTAATTCACTTATCTGAAAATAAAGCTAAAAAGTTACTAACTTTACAACCGATTGATGAATTAGTAGATTTACTGCTAGCGGTTCATCCGGAAAAACAGGCTAAATTAATGGCGTATCTAGATAAAATTACAAAACATAACGTAAAAAAATTGATGACTTTCAAACCTGAAACGACAGGAAGTCTTGTTACAAGTGATTTTGTTGCAGTTAGAGGAAATTGGTCAGTAAAAATGACATTGAAGTACATTAGGGAACATTCTGAAAATGTAGAATCAATATCTTATAGTTATGTTCTTGATAGTCATGGTTATCTTGAGGGAATCGTTTCCATACATGAGTTATTACTAGCAGCAGATGAAGAGATATTATCTACTATCATGATTCAAGAGGTAATTTCAGTACACGCTGAAGTTGATCAACAAGAAGTTGTAAAAAAGCTACTGAATTATAATTTAGCAGCAATACCTGTGACAACAGCAAATAATAAAATGATTGGTATTATAACATTTGATGACGTAATGAATGTTATGGAAGCAGAAGCTACAGAAGATATTCAAAAGTTAGGCGGAAGTGAACCATTGAATCAATCTTACTTTGAAGCTAGCATTTGGAGCATTTTCTTAAAACGTCTACCATGGTTATTACTTCTTTTTGTTGCTGAGGCATATACAGGTACAGTATTAAAGTATTTTGAAGACGAAATTGAAACTGTAGTTGCCCTTGCTTTCTTTGTTCCATTATTAGTAGGTACTGGAGGGAATACAGGAACACAGGTTGTAGCAACAATTACTCGTGCAATTGGTATTGGAGAGGTGAAATTTAAAGACATTTTCCGTGTAATGAAAAAAGAATTTGCAATTGGTATGCTTCTTGGACTTGCACTTGGGATAGCTGGGCTCACTCGTGCTTATATGTTAGGAGTTGGAAAAGAAGTTGCGCAAGTTGTAGCAATCACTTTATTATTTATTGTTATTTGGGCCTCTCTTGTTGCATCAGTTTTACCTTTGATTCTGAGAAAATTAAAACTAGATCCTGCAGTTGTTTCTGGTCCATTTATTACAACATTTGTTGACGGAACAGGATTAGTAATTTATTTCATGGTTGCAAAAACATTATTAAATTTATAAATATACACTGAAATAAAAACGAAATTTGAATAAGTATTTTGCCTTAATTGCTAAAATATAGTGGGGAATTCAGGCGCGAGGAAATCAAACACTTTAGTCTTTAGATAAATAATATTTTAATGAATTTATTGAATGTAATGAATGCTGGAGGATAAAACTATGAAACATCTAAGAAAAATCTTCAAACGAATTTTTCTTCTATTTTCTATTTTCATGCTTATTGGCGTAGGAGTATTATTTGGTACTAGCTATGGCCGAGAGCTTCGTATAACAATGGCTGGGAGTATACTAACTTCTCAGCATCCACAATATGCGAAATATACATTCCTATCCCAAAAGGAATTAGATAAATTGCAAGATAGAATTAATCATCCGAAATGGTCAAATAGTGATGAGCATATTTATAAAAAAATAGCAGGAAAAAGATTAGAAGAATTTAAAAATCAGCCATTAGAAATTGATGTAGAAACGATTAAAAGTAACAAAGATAGTCGCTTTCTTTTTGAAGGGAAATTAGTTACTATTAGCAATCCCTTCAATGTTAAACTTGTTGGCCATCAAGGAACACAGGGCGCTAACAGAGGAGAAAAAATTAGCGTAATGGCAAAGCGTAATCATGCACTTGTTGCTGTGAATGCAAGTGGGTTTGCTGATGAAACAGGAAGGGGTGGAGGAAATGTTGCTACTGGAATTGTAATAGAAAATGGAAAAGTTATTGATACGAATATGGATAGAAATACCCCTACAATTATTACAGGCTTAACAAAGTTTGGACAAATGATAACAGGAAATTATTCTACACAACAACTTTTGGATAAACAAGTCATTTCAGCAGCAGGATTTATGCCACAGTTAATTGTAAATGGAGAAAAAATGATTACAGAAGGAGACGGTGGTTGGGGTTCTGCTCCGCGAAGTATTATGGCCCAAAAAGAAGATGGTACAATTATGTTTCTAGTCATTGACGGTAGACAGACGCATAGTATAGGGGCTACGTTAAAAGAGTGTCAAGATATTCTATATGAAAAAGGTGCTATAAATGCAATGGCTATGGATGGTGGTTCTTCTGCTACTCTATATTTAGGGGGAAAGGTTATAAATTCACCTTCTACATTATCACATGAAGATCGTTATTTACCTAATGCTTGGGTGGTAACAGCAAATCCGAAACAGAAAATAAGGATGACAATAGATGGGAAAAAAATAGATGCTAAAATACCAGATGAATTTGATATAAATATTTCAACTGATTTATAAATTTCTAAGAAAATGAAGGTTTAATTAAAGTTTAAAGATTAACATCCAAAGAGGTTTTAAATTAATACTTTTATCATTTAATATATATTAATGAAGTGCTTATAGAAACACTCAATCATATGGAAATTCTTCAAAAAGTTAAAATAAGTATAATGAATGTATACTAATTACATTCATTAAAAATGAAGCATATTACAAAAGAAATGGGATTTAAAAAAGGCTTAGAAGAAATCAAAGGTGAAAAATTGAGAGATTAGCTTATAGTATATAGAAATCGCTTAACAAAACCGTTTGAAAACAGTTAAATTCTTTTTAAACGCCTTAACAACTTAAAATAGACTTTTAAGTTGTTTTGCATGTTTTGATATTGTTGTGGTATTTAAAGGTCGATACAAACGAATCTGAGAGACTTTTTTCGGGGTAACTAGATAAAATAAAGGATTTAATATAAAAAACGGTGCTAATTTATAAATATAGTGGGATGATAATATTATTTCAGATGAATATGAAAGAAGAGAGGAATGATAAAATATAAATTGTTTAATCTATATATAAGGTTATTCAAAATATAAAACAAATAATATTTTACTATATTAAAATTACATGCAGTTTACGACTTAAAATACCCCATATAAATATGGGGTATTTTAAGTGAGGGGGAGTTAATTATGGAAAGTTGTTCTATGTTCGATATTGTAAAAACTAATAATTTATCACCTGAAATTTTAGGAACTGAAATGGGTAAGTTAGCTAGAGCGTTATTTATTTTAAGACCAGAAGAAGTGAATATTTCAATTTATGGAAGCTTTAAAAACGTCACGAATAAACATGAATTACAAATAGGTTTTTTAAAAGGAATATTTCATTCCTCTGAAAATAATATATTAGAAAAATTTCCTTTTAATATTGATAATTGTACTGTAATTAAATTTGTAGAAGAGTATGCAAAAACAAGTTATCCTTATACTGCAAAAATTTATTTGTCAAATGAAACAGATAGTATAGAAGTTGTTACATATATAAATGATGTAGGAAAAATACTTATTTCAGAAATTAATGGTTTTAATGTTAAAATATCAGAAAACAGTCCAAATCTTTTAGTACGAAATAAAAACAGTTTTAAATTTCTCGCTTTTATAACATCTTTATTTAAAGATTATGAAATTAATATTATAAAAATTCATTGTTCATCTCAAAAGATAAATAATATTATGGTCATTGAATTAGATAGATTACCATCGGCTAAATTAATTGAAATGATTAATAGTAATACTTATGTATATAAGACTATTATGATAAATTAAAATACTCTATAATAATTTTCACGTTATTTGTTATAGAAGTATAAAGTGAGGCCTAAATACTATAATGAATAATAAATAGAACTTAAAAAATTTGTAAATGTATGGGGAAGAATAAAAATTCAGCAATTTTGTATTGCTGAATTTTTATTCTTTATTCTTTCTAAACTATCTTTAATAGTTGTTTCCCCAAGTTGCTGCATGACTTGTAACGAGTCTTTTTCTTTCATATTCAGAACAATAATGGATATATATATGGCAGGAGTTAATGGAGTGAGCCGTATATTAGCTCGCTTCATTAACTGATTCTTTACTATATATCCTTTTCAAATAATGAGATATTAGAACTAGAACATTATTTATTAAATATATACTTCCAAACGGCTTTAATAATCCCCACACTTGGCATATTATCCCTCCTCTTCATAAAATAAGCATAACACTATTGAATTAATAAAAAAATAATATTGTTAAAATAGTATGAAAAAATATTTTTTTTGCTAAATAATTGGCCTTCTAATACATTTGCTTGTTGTACTGTATGTATCTATTTCATTATGACACTTCTTAATATCATCCCCTTTACATTGTAAGACGTCCTTAGCCGATACAATCATCACCCTCATTAGAAGTAACTAGTTTTCTGTATCTACTATAGCGCTATACATCTCCGTATCAGAGTCTTTCCATAAATTTCAAAAACTCTTCAAAAATCATTCGACGTAGCTTGTATGGTCTTTGCTGCACTTTATCAAATAAAAGTTCCATAATCCACAAAGTTATCCCTATACAATTTCAGGAAAATAACATTAAAACAAACTAAAGAGTCAGATATATTATTCATTTCTCATTTGAATTGTTTTTTTGCAATACACTAGTTTAGTTGAATTTGAATATCTAACTAAACTAGTGTAACAAAAAAAAAGATTTAAAAAAACCCTTTTTTTTCCATGGTTAATAATGTTAAGGTTTTAGTGTAGAGAAAAGTTAGCTAATATGAATATTCAAAAAATGCAATTAATTTTATATTATTATAAAAAATACTTTAAACAAGTTTTTTATTTACGAGTAGTATTTATTAAAAAATAGTTTAGTATGTACTTGCATTTAGTATTTTTATATTCAGCTATACGACTCTATATATGTGTAAACATTATAAAAAATAAGAAATGAGGGATTATTGTGCTTGATGTTATTAAAAACAGAAAAAAGGTAAAAGAAAATTTAGAATTACCTGAAATTTTATTAGAGGAAGTTGAAGAACACTCAGCTATGGGTGGTATAAACACATGGAATACTACAGCTACTTCAACTTCAATCATTATCAGTGAAACATTTGGTAATAAAGGGAAAGTCTGCACTTACACAGTTGAATGTGTGAATAATTGTAGGGGTTAATTAAAACATGAGAGTAATAAATTTTTATTACTCTCATTATCTACTAAGAAAGGTTTATATTAAAATAAAATGAAAAAGATTCCAGTTGTTTTACAACTCCAACAAACTGAATGTGGACTATGCTGTAGTAACATGATATTAAATTATTATGGTAGTCGAGAAACTATTTTTAACTTAAGGAATGAATTTGAGGTTGGAAGAGATGGGTTAAGCCTTAGTCAATTAAAACAATTATTTTTGAAGAAAGGTTTTATCTCAAAAATTTACAAAGCTGATATTAGTGGACTTAAAAAACTTCAACTTCCTGCAATAATCTATTGGGAAAACAAACATTTTGTCGTTTTAGAAGAGATTTCGGACAAAAAGATTAAAATTATTGACCCCGCTGAGGGGAAACGAAAACTTACCACCGAGGAGTTTTTAAATAGTTTTTCACATTTGGTTCTAGAGGTAGTCCCAAGTAATGACTTTAAGCCACAATTTGCTGAGGAAGTAAAGCCTTGGGAGGGAATAAAACAATTAATTATAAGTAAACTATCTTTGACTATATTCATTATTTTAACAACAATAACTGTTTTACTACTCAATTTAATTATTCCATACCTCACGCAAAAAATTATAGATGGTGCTTTACTCGGGTCAGTATTTAATGATTTTTCTAGGATTATTTTTAGTCTCCTACTTATATCTATATTGCACCTAACTCTATCAATTACAAGAGGATCTCTTATTATTAAACTGAACATCTTTTTAAGTGAAAAGCTTATGGGGAACACATTCCGTCATTTATTACGATTGCCATTTAAATTTTTTGATTTACGGTCTCCAGGGGATTTATTGTATAGACTGAATAGTCTTATTGGAGTAAGGGATTTGATTTCTAGTAGTTTAATACCAGGAATCGTTGATTTAGGTATGATGTTTGTTATTCTAATTTATTTGTCTTCAAAATCATACATAATTACACTTATAAGTTTAGGGTTGTTATTTTTTAACTTTTTAATTTTAAGTTTAAGTAGAGCCAAGGTTGCTGCAGCAGTAGATAATGAACTCGTTGAGCAAAGTAAAAGTCAGGCTATCCTGACTGAAATTCTATTTTCTAGCTTATTTATTAAAATTGCAGGGTTAGAAAATAAATTTTTTTCTAAGTGGGAATTTAGTTATAAGAAAAGTTTAGAGAAATTTAAATACCGTTCTCAGTTGCAAAATATAATAAACTCTTTATCTGGTAACTTTCA
This sequence comes from Bacillus sp. K2I17, assembly GCF_002209985.1. Lineage (NCBI taxonomy): Bacteria > Bacillati > Bacillota > Bacilli > Caryophanales > Bacillaceae > Bacillus > Bacillus sp. K2I17. Next base: position 24,284 of record NZ_NJGF01000034.1, on the reverse strand, counting down.
ACTTATAGCTCCTGTCATAATTTTAGTAACAGGTATAATTTTATACCAAAATAATACATTGACACTAGGTGAAATTGTAGCAATTCAAACTATTACAACAATGCTATTTAATCAATCTAGTTCGGTATTTTCTGCCTATACACAGCTTATTTTGACTTCATCTTATTTAAGAAGAGTGAGTGACATTACAGGAACTAAAATAGAGTCTTCTAATAATCTCATTAAAAATTTCAAAGTTAATGGAAATATAGAGTTAGAAGATGTTTATTTCTCATATACAAATATGAGTAATGATATTATCAAGAATATTAATTTATCTATTAATAGTGGTGAAAAAATTGCCATTGTTGGGAAATCTGGTTCTGGAAAAAGTACATTAGCAAAAATCATAGTTGGACTATATAAACATACCAAAGGAAATATCTACATAGATGGTCTGAATATCAATTCTATTGATCAAAGCGTATTACATAAACAAATCGGTATTGTTCCACAAGATATTATGTTATTCAATAAAAGTATCTTTGAAAATATAACAATGGGGAATGAAAAATTTACATTAGAAGATGTGCAAGAGGCAGCAAGACTTGCAATGATTGATAAAGAAATCGAAAACATGCCTATGCAGTATAATACGGTAATAAGCGATATGGGATTGAACTTATCAGGTGGTCAACGTCAGCGTATTTCTTTAGCTAGAGCTCTCATTAATAAACCACGAATATTAATATTAGATGAGGCAACAAGCTCATTAGATCAAGAGAACGAGTTTAATATTATGGAGTATTTTAAAAAGATTAAGTGTACAGTAATTATTATAGCTCATCGACTTTCAACTATTATAGACGCCGACAAAATATATGTTATCGATGATGGGAATATCATAGAGACTGGAACTCATCATGAATTAATGAATCAAGGTGGCTTCTATTATCACTTATATAATAAAAAAGGAGTAAGTGATTATGCCTATAATCAATAAAAAAAATGAATTGAACAATTGTATGCAATTGTATCCTGAGTTACAAAGTAAAGAAGAACTAGAAGATTTAATTTATAGAGTTTCATCAACTACTATAGATGAGCTCTATGAGAAAAGTAAAAATGAAAATAAAATTAACTTTAAATACCATAAACTAAATACTGAAGATGTAATTGATATAGGTATTTCATCAGATTTACCTTTCGGTTCATTTTGTAAATCTATCGTTATCGATCCTTTAAATCTCTTTTTTAAAGATTTAAAGGAAATCAAAATTATAAATAATTATACCTACTTTACAAAAAATGTTGCCGATCAGCTAATCTCAAGAATATGGGAATTATCATATAAAACTTTAATTGATGAATTGAAAATTTTAAAAAATGAACGATTATTAATTGGAGAAACAGAAGAAACACGGTTCACATATTTTCAGGATATTTTATTAAAAAATGATGAATATATAGAATACCTATTAAATGATAATCAAGAATTATCAAACACTTTGCGTATTATCATAAACAGAAGTTTAAAAAATATTTTAACTATTTTGCATAGAACAGAAGCTGAATGGAATAACCTATTAACCCGATTTTGTATCAATAATGATGCGAAACTTACCCTTATTGATGTAGGAATGGGAGATACTCATCAAAATGGCAAAACCGTTTGTACACTTCATTTTTCAGATGATTCACGAATTATGTATAAGCCAAGAAACTTAGAGGTGGATCAAGCATTTCAAGAGTTTTTGAAATTTCTGAATAAAAAGAAAGGTTCTAAATTTAATACTGTTAACTTTTTTTCTAGTGGTTCAGATGGATGGATGGAATTTATTTCACAAAAAGAATGCACTGAAGAAAAGCAAATTAATGAATTCTACAAAAAAACTGGACAGTACCTAGCCATACTATATGTTTTAAACGCAAATGATATCCATTATGAAAATATTATTGCACACGGGGAAAATCCAATGTTAATTGATTTAGAATCTTTATTTGTTCCAAAACCTAATCATTATTTCGAAGAATTTGACAGCAGTTTTCAAAAGGCTCAAGAATTTTTACATACATCTGTAAATAGTATTGCACTTCTACCAACAGAAATAACTAGATCCGTTAATGGCACTGATTTATATGCAGATTTAGGCGGTGTGAGTTTTCATAAGAAACAAATATCTCCCTATAAATCAGTAATATTAAACAACAAAAATTTAGAAAGTATGGATTTTTCTTTAAAAAATTTAGAATTAGAACCAAAACATAATAATCCAGTTTTAAATGGTGCAACATTAGAAGCGTATGATTATATTCAAGACATTCAAAATGGATTTAAAAATATGTATGAATGGGCCATTGAAAATAAAGAAGAATTAGTAAGTAAAATTCAACAATTATTTAGTGGTAAAAGAATTCGTTTCATCAATAAGAGCACTATGTTTTACTCGAAATTATTAGACATGTCAACATACCCTATTTTTAGTAAAAACTCTTTTTATAAAAAGTTATTATTCCACAGGGTTGGTTTAGACGGATTTAAATCGGGAATCCCTTTCTTAAAACACGAATATTACGATTTGTTAAATATGGATGTTCCTTATTTTTCTGCAATAACTGACAAAAAAAAGGTTTACAATTCTAATGGTGATGATATGGGGGACATACTAGATAATACTCCTTTAGAACGTTGTTTAACAAAGATAAGCAATTTATCCTTAACAGATCTTTCAAAACAACTAAAGTTAATCGAAATGTCATTTTTAAATAAACGTAAAGGACATGAAGATTGTACTGAAACCTCATTTGTACAAGTAAAATCTAGTCATCCAAAACACACTATAAATTATCATTCTTATCTGAAAAGCGCTAAGAATATCGGCGATCATTTAATTGATGAAATGATTACTGTGGATGAAAATGCATATTGGATTGCTTCATCCCTGGAAGGAGAACAAGAAAACATCTGGTCTCCAGGCCTCGTAAGTTTAGATTTATATAGTGGAAATGCTGGAATTTCGATATTTTTAGCACAATTATACTCATATACAGGCGAAATAAAATATAAAGATGCTGCTTATAAGGCAATTGAACCTGTAAGGAAATTTATAATAGAACTAGAAGATAATAGTCAACTACCTTTTCCTCTAGGAGTATTCTCTGGAACTTCCGGTTATTTTTATGCTATTTATAAAATCAGTATTTTACTAGAGGATACTAAACTTAAAAGAGTATTTTTTGATAATATTGATAAAATAAAAAGTTTTGTCATCAAAGATAAAACTTTTGATGTTATAGGTGGCGTAACAGGCACAATTCACATGTTATTAAATATTGCAGCTAATTGTCATGATACTAAGAATAAAAATCACTTAATTCATCTTTCGATCGAACTGGAAAAACATTTACATCAACATCCCGTATTTAAAGAGCAAGGGAAAATTTATGCTGGTTTTTCTCATGGTATAGCAGGAATTATGTCGTGCTATGCATTATTATACAAAAATACAAAAAAACAAATATACAAAAATAAAGCTGTAGAATTAAGAGATAAATTAAATACTTTCTACTCTCCAGTTCAAAAAAACTGGTATAACAGCAACCAAAATAGTGATATCAGTAATGGTTGGTGTCATGGAGCTCCTGGTATACTACTCTCGTTCTTAATTTGTATGGAGTGTGGAATAGAAATAGATGAAACGTATGTAAAAATTGCCGTAAATAGTACAAAAGGTAAAGGCTTAGGTAATAACATTACTTATTGTCATGGTGATTTAGGTACTTTATCTATACTTGAGAGATATGCGAATCAAGTAAACGATTCGGTTGTCTCTTCACAAGTCGAACTAACATTTGAACGTCTACACCAACAATACTTAAAAGAAATAGTTAGTAAAAATACAATTAGACATTCATATTCATTTAGCTTAATGATTGGTATAACTGGTGCTGGTCTAGCTTTAATTAATAAATTGAATAAAATAAGAACTAATATTCTATGGATTGATTAATCCTTTCTTACTTGAAAGGGGGTGAAACAAATGTTAAAAGAGGAAAAATTAGAAAAAATCACAGGACTTATCCCAGAATCAGAGCTTGAAGAACATCTTTCAGGAGAAAGTAGCGGTGCAGGGACTCCAGCTATTACTACTGCAATTAGTGCAATTATTGCAGCAACTGCACAATCTCCATGTCCAACATCTGCATGTTCAAAATCATGCAATAAATAATTTTAATACATAATATAAGAACAATAATTTATGTATTAATTAATTCTATTTTAACTTGGAAAGGAAATGATGAATCGTGATGAAAGAACAAAAATTAGAAAAAATCACAGGACTTATCCCAGAATCAGAGCTTGAAGAACATCTCTCAGGAAAAAGTAGCGGTGCAGGAACTCCAGCTATTACTACTGCAATTAGTGCAATTATTGGAGCAACCGCGCAATCTCCATGTCCAACATCTGCATGTTCAAAATCATGCAATAAGTAATAAATAGGTAGTAAGTAGCAAAATAGATTGTTTCGATGGTTAAATCGAAACAATCTATTTATTAGGAGGGAAAACTTTGTACAAAAAAATTATAGAGAAAAACATAAAAGAATATGAGAATATTTTTGGGGATTTTTATAGACCAATTTTACTGGATCTAGAAGATATAATTGAAAATTTGCTTAATACATACATAGAACATATAAACGAAAAGGAAATAATTCTTAATGATATTATAAATTCCTTATTATATGAATTAAATAGAATCTCATTCAGAACTTTATTATATGAATTCCATTTAACTAAAGATGACAATGAAGTAAATGTCCAAGACCACCACTTTAAAAATTACATTAAATCATTAAAAGATTCAAATTATATCACATCAATATTAGATAAATATGAACACCTAAACGAATTAATTCAACAAAGAATTCAATTTAAAATAGAATTAATTGAAAAGATTTTCCAACATTTTTCGAATGACAAATCTAAATTAAAGCAACATATAGACAATAAAATTCATACCATACATGGGATTGAATTTAGCCATGGCGATTCTCATAATCAAGGTAAGTCGGTAACTATCCTTCAAACTAATTGTGGGAGGTTAGTATATAAACCTCATAATTTATATACTGATCAATGGTTTTATGAAATTTTAAATGTTTTAAAAGAAGATATTAATATTGATATGCCAGAAATCCCGCTATTTACTGTAGATGATCATGGATGGCAGGGTTTCATATATCACAAACCATGTACAAAAACAGAAGAACTTTCAAATTATTATTATAGAATGGGAATATACTTATCCGTTTTTTATCTTCTTAAAACAGATGATATCCATTATGAAAATATTATGGCCTCTGGGGAATATCCTTTTATACTTGATCTAGAAACTATAGTCGCTAATAAAAAAATTCATCGTGACGAAGAAAAAGAATCTTTAATGTATACTTTCCTAGAATCTATAACTAACTCCGTCTTAGGAACAATGATTCTACCGGTAAACTATAAATTTTCACCATTTGATGTGGATATTTCTGCATTATCTACAAAAGAAGCCGAATCAAACGTATGGTTATCTTATGTTATAGAAGATGCAGGGACAGATAATATTCGATTAATAAAGCAGCCATCTCCATTAAATAAAGAAAATAATAAGGTCATGTTACATAATAAAGTAGCTAATCCTTTTGACTTTCTTAATATTATTGAGAATGGATTTTCTCATGGATATGATAGTATTTTAAAAAACAAACATAGAATTACAGAAATGTGCCATTCAAATCTAGTAAATAAAATTCAGGTAAGACATATCCCGCGAGCTACGAGTGTATATGCAAAGTTTTTAGATGCTTCTACGCATCCCACTTACCTTCGCAAAACCGAAACAGTAAAAATGCTATTTAATAGATTCAAAAAAGGCACTTCCTTTACAGAAGTAAAACAAGCTGAATCAGAAATATCAGCTTTACTTAGCCATGATATCCCTTATTTTACTCAACCGTTAACAAGTAAAAGCCTGTACTGCAATGAAATGAGTGTAATAGAAGATTATTTTCAAGACTGCCCTATCGATTTAGTCCTTAATAGATTGAAAAATATGGGTATTAAAGATAAAGAAAAGCAAGTATACTACATAAAAATGTCAATGGTCACTGATGGAAGTAATAACCTTAGAAATATTCATGGAAATAAAATTCTAGGCTTTAAAAATACAGAAATTGATAGTATTTTAAAAGAAGTTGGAGATGAATTGATTGATACAGCTATTATCTATAAAGATACTTGTACGTGGATGATACATGAAGTAACAGATAACAAAAAGGTTTATATAGGTCCTCTTAATTATTGTCTATATGATGGTGCGGGATTACTTCTTTTCTTATTAGAATTAGCTTCGTATAGTAATAATAAAAAATATTTACAATATGCTGAAATGGGGCTTAAAGGATTAGTTACTGATATAGAGCTAAGTAAAATAGATTCACATTCAGTATTTCATGGAATTGGATCCTACCTTTATTTATACGCAAGATTTTATAATACTACACAAAAACCTGAGTACTACCATAAATTACTAGATGGTGTAAAAAATTTAAATATAACATACAAAAAAGATATAAACATAGATTTTATTGGTGGATTATCTGGAATGATAGTATTTCTAACAAATTGTTACAGGGCATATGGTGATGAGATTTTCTATAAAAAAGCAAACGAGTTCGCTGAATTAATGATTTCCGTTTATAAAGAGAAAACAGAGTTTTTAAATGGCCTTGCCCATGGGCGTGCTGGAATTTCATTATCTTTAGCATCATTATATGAAATAAATAATGACTACGGAATTAGTAATGAAGCATATAAAATCATTAAACAAGAAAATCTTTATTTTAATTCTAATGATAATAACTGGACAGACTTAAGAGAATTTATTAATACTGAATCAGTATACTGGTGTCATGGCGCTCCAGGCATTTCATTAGCTAGAATGAAAACAATACAATACCTAGGTATAAGTGATTTACTAGATAAAGATTTAACATGTAGCATTCGTAAAACCCTTCAAGATGGATTTTCTGATTCTCATGATAGTAGTTTATGTCATGGAGTATTTGGTAACTTAGATATTTTAATAGAAATCAACAAATATAAAAAATGCGAAACTTTAAGCCATTTTATTGATGCTACATTTTCTAGTTATATAGATAATCTTACTAAGTTTGGATATCAATCTGGGATAAAAAACTCTTTACCTATTAACAACTTTATGCTTGGGAAATTTGGAATTGCTTATACTTTACTTAGATATAAGAATAATAAAATCCCATGTATATTATCTTTAGACATTTAAGTAATAATTATATGAAGGGAAGATATCTTTTGAGCATTGAAATTACTAATTTATCAAAAAACTTTAATAAAAGAGAAAGAGTCTTAGACTCTATAAACATGAATATTAAAAATGGTGAAATAGTTGGGTTAGTTGGTCCTAACGGGGCGGGAAAAACTACATTAATGAAAATTATCTCAGGACTCATTGTACAGTATAATGGTGAAATCAAATTCTCTCAAGAAGAATATACTCAAATAGGTAGCTTAATTGAAAAACCAAAATATTTTCCTAATAAAAGTGGTTACTATAATTTGAAATATTTTAGTCAGTTATATAGTGATAAAGATAATAATATTGAAGAAATTATACATTCTCTTCAAATGGAGAATTATTTATCTAAAAAAGTAAAAGATTATTCCTTAGGGATGAAGCAAAGGCTGGGAATTGCTTTAGCTTTGTTAAACAATCCAAATTATTTAATATTAGATGAACCAACTAATGGAATGGATCCTAATGGGATTAAAAGTATCTTAAAATATATAAAAGGGTTAACAAAGAAAAAAAATATAGGGGTTCTCTTATCTAGTCATATTTTAGATGATGTAGCGGATATTAGCGATCGGGTTTACCTAATTAACAAAGGACAGATTATAAATGAATATTCTAGCTCAATTACTCCTGAAAAGACTATTAAATTTACTTTTAATCAAGAAATAATTATTGAGGCAACTAAGATTTTATCCTATTTTGGATTAGTAGAGAAGACGTCAAATACAATTTCATTGACTACCGATAAAGATTTAAAAATATTATTAGAAAAGTTAGGGGAAAAAAATATTTACCCTCAAGATATAGATGTAAAAAAAGATACTTTAGAAGAATTTTACTTTAAGAATATAGGAGCTGAGTAATATGAACTTTTCAAGCTATATTAGGGTGGAATTATTTAGAAATATAAGTACTGTATACCTTTATCTAGCTATTATTGCATCATTTATTTTTGGAGGTGGAATAGTCTATTCCATTTACTCCTTAAATGGTCCATTTCATGCACATAATGTTTCGGGTCTCTACTCAACTATCGCTGTTCTTGCATTAGCTATATTTTGTGTGAAAGTTGTTTCAATAGATTTATACTATGGGACTATACAGTTAATTTTTACAAATAAACAGAATAGACATTTGTTCCTTTATACAAGGCTAATCATTATAACAGTTATCTCAATTCTATTTGGCATCGGTTGTATATCCTTGCTATGGATAAATGATGTATTAAACCATCAAGGATTCAATGTACAAATTGTTTGCAACACATTATTTCATTATTTTTTATTTGGGATTTTTTACACCCTTTTATTTTTATTAATTTCTATTTTCTATAAAAAGCCTATGAATCTTCTTATAATTGCATTCTTTACAATTGTACTCACACCAAGTATCATTGGAGCAATTTTAAATATTCCTGGTTTGCCTTCTATATTAAAAGAGGGGATTATGGTGTTGCCCATATATACCTTACCTATAAAAATAGCTGATCTATCGTTAAGTATAACTGATATATTTGTAATTATCGGTTCGAATATTTGTTTGTTTTTCTGGATATTCTATACTCTTCCTAAAACTGATTATTAAAACTCATCCTTTTTAAACAAATCGCAATTATAAATGAGGGGATTTTATGAAAAAAGTAGTAGCTTACGTTGCTTCAAGGAATAACAACAGTCGTACTGTTACAATTACAGAGAACTTATTGACAGAACTAAAAAGGAGTTTGGATCATCGAATTAATATAACACTTATTACACCTCTCACACATAATGTACTCCCTCCAACGGGATGTAAAAGTTGTTTCAATCACGGAATTTGTCCTTCTGATTCTTTAATGAATGACGATACTAACTTAATAAAAAAGGAGTTACTAGAAGCAGATCTTCTTTTTCTAGTCAGTCCTGTTTATTCACATAATGTTTCTGGAGACATGAAAAATCTAATTGACAGAATCTCTTATTGGGCTCATATTTTTAAATTAGCCAGTAAACCAATTATACTTTTGGCTTCTGCAGAAAGTAACGGGGCAAAATACGTTATTAATTACATGAACAAAGTATTTAGTGCTATGGGAGCTACAATAATTGGACAAGAAACGTTTTTAAATACAGTGGAAAATTCATACAAGGGGAAGGTTGATAGTATTATAAATCTGTCAAAAAAGGTCCTTTCACAAAATGTTTTTTTATCACCTACTGAACAACAAGAAAACTTATTTCAATATTTAAAACAAACTATTTCCACTTATAATAATGAACATTTTGAATATAACTATTGGTTACAAAATGGATTATTTAAAAAGAATAGTTTAGAGGAATACTTTATAGAAAAACAAAAGTGAATAAAAATAAAATAGCCTTTTTAGGGCTATTTTATTTTTATTCACTTTTGTTTCTTGGAATATTTTCCGATTATGAATCCTGCTGCTCCTCCAATTATAGCAGCTACAATACTGGAATATAATAATCCAAACACTACAGCAAGTCCTAACGCAAACACAAACGACTCTGAATTCATTAAAATCACCTTTCATATTTAATATTATTCAAATAGTACCAAATTATTTAATAAAGTTAACAACTCCTTATTTATTATTTTAATTCTGAATTACAAATTTTTCAAGGTTGCTATCAAAATATAAATCTATGAAAACTAATTATATGTATATGGTGTAAGAAGAAGTTAAACAAGATACAACGACATCTAAAGATGGAATTGATTATTCTTACGACTAATTTTAATTTATAAAATATCTATTAAGAGAGAATTTTATATACCAGTTAAAGGTGGTTTTAAACTATGTATTTTTTACACAATAAAATCTCTTTTAAAACGAATGATAAATAGCTTTTGAACCCTTATCTTAGTGTGATGGCAAAAAATAAAAGTTCAGTAATTTTTCATTACTGAACTTTTATTTTTTACTCTTTCCTATTCTTCCCAAGCTATCTTTAATAGTTGTTTCCCCAAGTTGTGTATATAACAAAGCTGTATCTTGACTGGTATGCCCAAGTTGCTGCATGACTTGTAACGAGTCTTTTTCTTCCATATATAATTTATTTGCCAACGTGTGTCTTAATTTATGAGGAGACATTCTTTTACCATAAGACTTAGTATATTTTTCTACTATATCTTGGATAGCTCTAACCGAAAGTGGCTGTGCAGTATATTTATACTTCGATAAAAATACATTTTTTAATTCTGTTCCTGGAGCATATTTGTTATCTCTAATTTCCATATATTTTTCAAGATCATTCAATGCAATGGGGGTAATCCATACTGAATCTTCTTTATTTCCTTTGCGGATTACATCAATTAGTCTTTCTTTTAGGTTTATATCCTCCATACGAAGATCCGCTAATTCACTTACACGAATACCACTACCAAGAAAGAGGGAGAGGATAGCTACATCACGATCTTTATCTCTTAGGAAATAGAACAACTGATGTTTTGTTAAAGATTTTTCATGTTCGTACTTAACGTAATTCAAAAATTCTTGATCGTCATCATTATGAAATATCTTAGATCTCATACGTTTTGCACGGGCATTTAATGTTTCTTTATCTTTATGTATTTCTATTTTAGCCATTACATTTCTATAAAAATAACATTCTCCATCTTCATTCTCTGATAGGGAGGTAAGGTACTTAAATAAAGATTTTAAGGCCGAAATTTTTCTGTTAACAGAGGAATTCTGCATGTTTTGTTGTAGTTTTAGAAACCTCATAAAGTTCTCAACATCTTTTTTCTTTAAATTCTCCAAATCAGAGAAGGATATGTCTTTAATGGGCTTAAATTCAATAATTTGTTCAGATATTAGCCAATTAAAGAAGACTCTAAAATCATATACATAATTCAGTAGGGTGGAGGGAGAGGCATCATGCAATTCTTTGTACTCCACAAATTCTTCTATGTAAAAGGGCATTTCATTTAAATTCTCGTATAATTTCTTACGATGTACGGATTTTTGACGTTGTTTACTGTAATCCATAAAAATCACCTCATATATACTATAACAGAAAAGGCACACGAACACAAGTTCGCGTTAAATTCAATTTTTACACAGACTTATTTACATAATTATATTATGGGATGCTAAAATATACTCGAAATTGAATGGTATAGTGTAGTTAGTCAAATGAAAATTATAGCTAACTAAGTGATAAATTTGTATAAAACCATAAAAATTAGTGTAAAAACTACATATAAATGTATGTAAAATAAAACAATTTATATATAAAAATTCATACAAATAATCAATATATGAAAACAGTTTAAAATTCGTTATCTAACATGAATTGGCTAATTTAAGCATGATTATGAGGGGTTAATTAGATGAACTTAAGAAAAAATCTTATAAATTAAAATGTAATTTACTATAAAAAATATTAATGACTAACTTAGCATTTAATGATTTCTATATAAAGCATGAATTATATAGACACATACCAATATAAAGAGATTCATGCTAACGAGCTTAAAATCCCTAAATACTGTATTAGATTGTTATTTATCTATCTTATTGTTCGTAAAATTGGTATTTCGTGCGAAGTTGTGGGGAGTTTGTTTTTACTCCTTCTTATTAACTTTTATGCTCCTCTAACAAAATACGTCATTCACTTTACCCTTTCATCAGTCTCAGTATCATTTAGTTTCAGATACATTCCACTATACATATTAATAATGATTATAGGACATATTCATCATATATATATGATGAAATGCAAAACAATTAACTTTAATTGCTTAACACTAAATAGATTGTATTTTTTACAAAACTTGATTGTTTATGATGTCGAAATAGAGTGTTTCCTTTAGTGCTTTTATATTGTACTTGGTTTAGCTGATCATTCTGCTAAATGTGATATTAATACAGCTTTCAAAATATAACTTCTAAATTTCTCTTCCATCTCAATAACATAAGTATTCTTTTCCATTTGAGATTCACTACACTCTTTAGTTTACAAACACCTATAAGGTAGGTTATGTAAACTAAATGATTATGAACTATTATGGGGCTATTATCACATGCCCATCAAACTAAGAAAAGCAATTACCTTCAAAAGTAAAATTTTATATTTATAGTATCCTTGCATTCTCATTTTGATTTAATAAGAATGCAAGGATACCCGATTTTTAATCTTACCACAACAATTATAATTATTATTCTGAAAATTAAAAGTACAACTCTATTTTTTAGCTAAGTCTATCTTTTACTTTTCTAAAACAATTTTAGCTATTTCATTAGCATATTTTTTAGAGTCAAATTCATCATAGTTACTTAGTACCGCAACAGTCAAATATTCTTCAGGAAACCAAATGAAGTGTGAACTATAACCTGCCCAACGTCCGGAATGTTCCAAGTATCGACAGTTAAAACCTTCTTTAACCTTAAGTCCAAAAGCATAATCTTCTTTTTCAATAATTCCCTCTCCAGTTGGAGAGATTTTCGAACCCATTTCGCTCATTCGTTTAACAAGGTCTTTTCCACCAACCGTACCTGTAGTTAAATTCTCTCCCCATTTTACTAGGTCTTCAACTGTTGTATGAACTGCTCCATCCCCTGTATGTTCCCAAGGGCTTTCATAGATTTCATATGTTCCTTGCTCATTCTTCGAATATCCGCTTGCAATTGATATAGTAGTTGGGTAGTAATCCACAATTGTTGTAGCCCTCATATTTAAAGGGTCAAAAATATGATCCTTTGTAAACTGACGTAGAGACTTGCCACTTACCTTCTCTATCACTTGTGATAATAAGAAATATCCTGTATTACTATACTCAAATTTTGTTCCAACTGGGAACCTTTCAATTTGATGACTTTTAAGGTGTTCTAGCGATTCTCCCACAGTTAATGTATCAGTATATTTAATATTTGCTGCTTCAGCTAATTCCATATAATCAACTAGTCCACCAGTGTGATGAATTAGGTGTCTCAATGTTACTGGTTCAGCATATGCTCCTATAAAAGGGACAAACTTTACAATTGAATCATCTAAACTCAATTTCCCCTCTTGTTCTAAGAGTAATATAGAAAACGCAGTAAATTGTTTAGAAACTGAAGCGATATTAAAAATGACTTTTGTAGTTATGGGTAGATTCTTCTCTATAGAAGCTAAGCCAAATGCACCTTTATAAGTTACTCCGCTATCGAAACTAGCTATATATGCAAAGCCCGGAGCTTGTGGTGAAAACTTTTTAAACAATTGTTTAATCGATGTATGTATCTTTTCATTATATGTATTATCCATCTCAATCACATCCCCTTCCCTTTAAATGATTAGGAATATATTAACCTGTGATCTTTATCCTATTGAATTGAATCCAATTCAACCCCGTATCGGATTACATAAGAAATTCTAGAAGCTAACAGTTGTAACTTTATTCGTATGCCAACTATCTTTTCTTCACATCAATAGTGATAGTCCCCCATATTTCCTTCATCAAAGCGAAATAATCCCCTATAGAGACATTCAAATTACACTTTTTAAAATGTAGCTCTTAAATAGAGAATTGTTCACGTATCCTAACAGTCGACTACGTTCCCTCTTACAAAAGTAATCCTATTTCTTTTGCTTTTTGCACGGCTTCTTCTCGATTTTTGACTCCCAGCTTCTCATAGAGATTGGAAGCGTAATTTCTTACTGTTCCGTTTGATAAGTAAAGTGTCGAAGCTATTGTTTTATAACGGCTGCCTTGTGATAACAGTTTCAAAATCTCTAGTTCGCGTTTTGTTAAGCCATACTCTTTTCCATCTGATTTTGATGCAAAAGGTTCTATTTCTTTAGTTTCTTCCCACATTCTATGCAACAAGTCATGATTAATGAGCGTACCTCCCCGATTGACTAGGCGAATTGATTCGGCTAATTCACGCGAATCTATGGATTTCAACAAATATCCATCCGCACCATTTCGTATGATTTCCTTTACCTTTTCTGTATCCTGAAATGTTGACAGAATGAGTACACGAATGTCCGGCCATTTTTTCTTAATCATTTTTGTCGTGTTAATTCCATTCAGATTGGGCATCTCTAAATCCATTAATACTACATCTGGTTTCAATCTTTCACACAGTTCCACAGCCCTGTCTCCATCTTCAGCCATTCCCACTACTTGTAAATCCTCCTGACCATCCAAAATCGTATGAAGACTTTCTCGAATAAAAGAATGATCATCGACAATACACAAGCGGATTTGTTCACTAGACAGTTGTACTTGTTTTGGTAATACACATGAAATTAAAGTCCCTTCCCCTTTCTTAGAATAAACAATGACTCTTCCTTGCGACTGACTCACGCGCTCTTTCATTGCAGTTAATCCAAAACCATCCTTCCACTCTTCTTCCCCGCATCCATTATCCTGTACATCCAATCTTATCTGTTGTGGTTCAAAGTGGAGTGACACAGTGATTTCTGTGGAATGCCCATGGCGAACAGCATTTGTTAGTGATTCCTGCAAACTCCGATATAGCGTCATTTTTGATTGTTTGGAGACCATATACTCTTCCCCTATTATTCGAGTACGTACATTGACCTTTGCATGTTTCTTAAATTCCTCTGTCAATTGTTGTAATGTGATAGGTAAGGGGAGCGACTCTTGTGATAAATCCATTTGATGCAAATACAGCCTTACTTCTTCCATACTATTACGGGCCAATTTTAATAATGAATCAAGCTGTTGCTCTCCTTCTTTAGTCTTTAATTCCGTACGTAATGTTTCCATACCCATAATAATTGAAGTATAGGAATGTCCCATTGTATCATGTAAGTCTTTTGAGAGCCTATCACGTTCCTCCAGTAATGTAATCCGCTCAACTTGGGATACATATTGTTCTAATACACGTTTCTGGTTCCGAATGGTTTCACTTTGACGGTAATTAATAGCCAGCAAACGAAAGAAAGAACCCATAGCAAAAGCTAAACTGAGTTGTAGGATGATTACCCATAATTCTGTTACTTTGGAAAATATAGTAATGAGCAACGGGAACAAAACAATTGTGATAGGACCCGACCAGCGGTAAGATTTATGAGCGCTATTTGCTGCAATCATAAAAGTTGGCATTAAAAAAGCAAGATACGCTGATGGAAATAATAAAGTTAAATAGAAACACACTCCGCCAAATAATATTATTTCAGTAAACAAATAATAGCGATAACTGAACATTAAACAAATCCAAGGTACTGAAAATGAAACGACTTCCCAAAGAATTATGATCCAAAGTGGTACGGTCAAATAATCTTGTTGTTGAATAGTGGCTGATATCAATGATAGCCAAACAATAAAACGTATACAAATTAAGGCCCAATCATACCAAAACCATAGTTTCAAAGTCTTAAACAAATTATCACTCCTTTATAGCTTTAAACATGGAACGCGTATACATTCCAATAATTCGAACTAAGCAATTTCCAATAAGATTATGTATCCAGATGAGAATGAAACCAACAATCATGACAAAAATTGCTGTCTCCCATGAATTCACAGCAATGCCCAATAAGTATATATTAAAATATCGAAAAAGTAAGGGGGTAACAATACATATTAGTGGCATTACATACAGTAAAACAGCACATATAAGACTCATTATTCCGACAAAAAATTTCTGCATGAGCCAAAAAATAGCCCTCCAGTTGCTATTATTAAGGATTGTATCTCTCGCTTTAATCCATTTATTTCCCGCCTCTCTTATTCTTGGTTCGAATAAATCTATCGATATATCAGTATAAACTTTCGTCTGAATACGTTCATACTGAATAAACGTATGAGTTGTTTGTAGCACCCATGACAACAAGGGAATACCCAAAAAGATAATCGTCATTACTAATGCAAATGTAATGCTGACTAGATAGAAACAAAAGTAAAAGAATCCGGATACAAAGGTAAATAACAAGAAATAAAAATCTTGCAAAGTTTTTTGAGCTGATGCTTTTGTCATTAAAATCTTTCCTCCTCATTCATTGCTAATGCGTTAAAAGCTACTTTTTAATTCTAAGTATTTTTCTGTCACATACGGTAGTGTCAAAATGTCATGGTTTGTATGACATAACTATTAATATAGTCTTATCCACTCAATTTATTTGTTTTTTTATAAATATGACAGAAGTTCACTATCGACTATGACTAGTGGTTTGCTTCACTCTGTTCATACGCTAACGAGCCACATACTCGTTATGCTAAAGATAAGATTGTGCTCCCGATTTTATCTTTTTTCTTTGCAGATTTTTTAATACAAAGAAGGAATCCTTAAAATAAGGATTCCTGAAAGAAACGAAGTGTCATAATCAATTCCTTGTTTTCATGCATCATATTTATAATTTCCTTGGTCCCTCATTTTATCTACTAAATAATACATAGTATTAGATTTTAAGAAATTCTTAATGATGTAGTTGAGATGGACTCACTTTTTGAATTTGAACAAGTATATCAAACGATTTACCTAATGATATATCAACATTTTTTGGTATATCAGGCCCTTCGGTAGTTATCCCAGCAAAAATTGGATGTTGTTCGTTTAACCAAGTTTTTGTCACCACGTTTGCCTTACGTAAATCAATAAAAAATTGATTTTTTTTAACTTGTCCAAAGATGTAGTTATAACTGTTTGGATCATCTGATTTTAATGTTCCATATGGGCCAAATTCACCGTCACTATTATAGACATTGTATTGACCTTCATAAACTGATGTTCCAATAGATACATACCGTTTTCCATAGTATTCTGCTAAATGCTGCCCAGCTACTTTAGGGTATATAAAAGGAATCATATTTGTTTTCGAGACATGTCCATTATGGCCCCATACAATGGTTTTTCCTAAATGTTCTTCAGTCCACTTCGCATTTTCATACATTGCAATATCATGTTTCAAATAAAAATCTGATAGTTTATCAGGATATGATGCTAACATTGTGGTAAATTGTTCAATAATACGAGCATTTTGCTTTATCCATGCGAACTCTGTGGAGTTTCCATTTAAATAACTTTTATGTTGTTCTAATAAAGCAACAATTTGTTTAGAGTCTGAAATATACTTTTCCTTTTCTTCTTTCGTAAGACTGCCAAAGGTATCTATATCCTTCGTTACAGGAATAAGACCTTTTGTCTTCTCTTCTACTCTAGACGCAAGATTGGGATTGTTTCTTTTTATATACTCTATTATATTATTATAAACATTCTCATTTACTGATTGAATATCCATCCCAATGACACGTACTTTAGATTTATGTTTTGGATCGGCATTATATTGCCGAATCCAATCAAGTAAATCTAACATTTCTTTCGTTTTAAATACAGATGATAGATGTTGGCTTGGGTTTCCCTTACCAGTAAGAACATATCGATCAAGTTCCAAAGCTCTGTCCCACCCCTCTTCTACAACTAAGTTGGTAAAGCCCTTTTCAGATACTAAATAATTAACAATACGGTGTTTCATCGTAAAAACTTCATGAGCTCCATGCGTAGCTTCACCTAAACCTACTATTGAAGCTGATCCTACTATATTGTTAAATGGTTTTAAATCATTAATCGGTGCAGTTGGATTAGTTGTTTTTAAAGGCTTTGCATGTGCTTCCAACCATTTCACTATTTGATTTGTATTGTAGGAAGCTGTAACAGAAGCTTCTATTTTCAAATCTGCATAAGTATTTCCTACAAAATTAGTCAATGTTATAGTAGAAGCAACAATTGCAAAAATTATTTTCTTTTTCATAAAAACCTCCTGAAATACCTCTTTATTAATTTTTGACATGCTATAAAGACTTCCGTTTAAACAATTAACTCTTACTACTGTTAAGATACATTTATTCTAATTCCTAAAACTCACTTATTTCTTAATAGGTTCTTAAGAAATCCTTAATTCATTTATGTAAATATAGAACCAAATAACCTTCAATCTAAAAATAATAGAAGTAGGTTATTTGGTTATTCATTTCATGAGCTTAATGCTCAAGTTAGTCACTTTTCACATAGTTAATCTATATTAGAAAGGAATACGTTTTTTGCTACTTGATTACGAGTTTTAAGATTCCTTAAGTTGGTAGCGATGGATACTCCCCACACTCATCAAATAAAAAAAGGAACTGACATCTCAAGGTGACTACCTATAGAGAAACAAATCTTTGTTTAGAGGATACTTTAAAACCCTAGTTTGATGGCGACATGGCGGCCCTTCATGCCTAACAACTTAAGACCTTGCTTATTCATTTTTTAGAGTAAGCTGTTTTTATCCGGTTTTCCTTCTTACCTACTTGTTAAATTCAGCAAGTAAAATATTTTTAAAAGGATCAGAATTACTATGACTAGTTTTATGGCCATTCAAATTGATAGCCAATAAATGCTTGCCTCCAAGTGTGCCTCCAGCAAAAGTAGAAAACCCTGGAACACCGCCTGCGTGTCCCCATATCGAGATACCGTTATGAAGTTTAGTTTCATAGATTCCAAGACCATATCCATCGATTCCTTCTATTCCTGTAGGAACTGTAGTAAGCATTTGTTTTAGTTGCTGTTCCTTCAGTAATTTGCCACTGAGTAAGTAAGAGAAAAATTTGTTTAAATCGTCTGCAGTAGAAATCATATCCCCAGCCGAGCTAGCTATACTTGGGTTAAAATAAGTAACGTCTTTTAGCCCACTTTCTCCGTCATATCTTACATATCCACGGGCGTGCTTAGTGCCTGGAATAACCGTTGAATTACCAGGTGAAAATGTATTCGATAAGTCAAGTGGTTCAATAATTCGATTTTCAAATTCTTCTGCATAGCTGTTTCCAGTTACCTTTTCAATAAGCATACCCAGTAATATGTATCCTGTGTTTGAATAAGACCAACCCTTTCCCGGAGCAGAGTCTGGGGGAAGAGAAATCCCCATATTTACGAGTTCTTCAGCCGTATACGCTTTTTTTGTATCTTTCATATCAAAGTCTTGTGACTTTATGTAGTCAGCAATACCACTTGTATGATTTAATATCTGCCGGATCGTAATTTGGTTACTATCATATCCGTTTCCTTGAATGACACCAGGCAACCATTTTTCAATAGAGTCATCTAAATTCAAGCGGTTTTCTCCAGCTAATTGAAGTAGCACTGTTGCAGTGAATGTCTTTGTCGTACTGCCAATGCGAAAGCGAAAATCTGCTTTCATCGGCTTCTTGGTTCTCAGATCCGCTATCCCAGCGGTATAACTCCACGTTTTTCCACCCTTATAAATTTTAGCAAGTATTCCAGGGTATCCAAGTTGTAGTGTATCCCGCATTACTTGCTTAACAGAAGTACGATCACGTTGGGTACTTGTTTGTAACGAACTGGATACATTCTGCGTGGTCTCTGCTTTTACAATTGAAGTTGGTGTTGTATATAATACAGTACTTCCAACTATTAAAAGTGCTAGACTTGAAGATGTAATTTGGCTATGTGTTTTCATAAAGTATTCCTCTCCTCTATTTATATTGCATAGTTAGTTGCTTGCTGTTTCGTATTAATCACACAGCTATTATCTCCACCAATGACTAAAAGCCAGAATTGAATTCGTAATCATATTCATAATTATTATTTTTACAAACTCCGTTCTGTCCCAAGTAAGTCTCTCTATTTCCACATGTATGTTAACTGTTAACCCTAGAAGTTACTTTTATCCTTGAAACACTCTTGTTACTGGTTTTTTTTCGTAAATAGGTCATGCCTGTTTCCTCTTTCACGCCTCTTTATTTTTTAACATACACAATGAAGCTCCCCCTCCTCATTTATTATTAATGGGTAATAAACTGCTCCTTAATTCTAAGAGTTTTTCTGTCACATACGGTAGTGTCAAAATGTCATGACTTTTATGACATAACTATCAAAACAGCCTCATCCACTCAATTTTTGTTTTTCTTTATAAATATGACAGAAGTTCACTATCTACTATGACTCGCCACTTGCTACACTCTGTTCATAAGCTAGTGAGTCGCTAACTCGTTGAGCTAACAAAAAATCCTAATTAAATAAAGGAGCGTTCAAAAATGAAACAAGCAATTAACAAACTGGGGATCGTTGCAATTCTTCTCTCTTCTTCAACCATGATTTCTGCATGTTCCCAACAATCAATAGAAGGAGAAACATCAAAACCATCGGTATCCAAAACTAATATTGAAATGATGAAAGGACCCAATGATAAAAAAGAAATAGAATCTTTTGCTGATCCATTATTTGAGGAAAAAATGAAGAAATATAATGTGAATGGTTCTAGTTTTGTTGTCGTTCATGATGGAAAGATTGTTGTTAATAAAGGGTATGGATATGCTGATAAAGAAAAGAAAATTCCCGTTACTAAGGACACGGTCTTTCAAATTGCTTCAGTCTCAAAAACTTTTACTGCCTTGGCTGTGATGCAACAAGTCGATAAAGGAAATATTAAACTAGATCAAGACGTACAAAAATATCTTGGTGGATTACAAATTCCTAATCAAACAGGGAAACCTCTAACACTGTTTGATATGCTCACTTATACCAGCGGATTTGATTTTCCCGACCTTTCAAATATAACTGGACCTGAATATATCGATATTGAGAATAGTATACCAATGAAGGAATTTTTCTCTAAACATATGCCAACGGTGGTACGGCCACCAGGGGAAGTTTATACGTATGATAACGTCTCATTTGCGCTCGCAGGGTTTGCAGTAGAGAATGTTACTAACATCCCTTTCTCCAAATATATGGAAAAGAATATTTTCAAACCATTAGATATGAATTCTACAAGTATGAGCTTCACGCCTGAACTTCTAGAAAGAATGGCTACACATTATGGTCCCACTGGCGGACCGATCCCAACAAGTGGGAGCGGTTTAAGGGATACACCACAAGGAGGCATTTTATCTACTGCAGAAGACATGTCAAAATACATGATTATGCAACTACAGAAAGGCAAGTTTAAAGACAAAGAAATTGTAAGTAAAAAAAGCATAGATATGATGCATGCCTATCAAGTTTTTGATGATAAGACCAACCCTGTTGCGACAATTGGATTTGAAACGCCTTTTAATAAATTTGCTAACGGTCAACACGTTGTAATGAAAGGAGGAAGTATGCCTGGACATCAATCACTGATGATTTTAGTGCCTGAACAAAAAACAGCGTTCTTCATGTCTTATAATAATGATTCGATGATGAGTATAGACGTATATGAAGCTCTCATGGATCACTATTTCCCTGCTAAGAAGAATGAAGTAAAATCAAGTTATCTCCCATTAGAGGAAAAAGAAGCTTATAAATACTTGGGCTTATTCCAAAATACGCGTTTCGCTGCAATTCGCACTCATTTTACTTATGAAAATGGGAATTTAGTCATGGAGGGTGGAATAACTGGAAAACAAGTTCTCAAAATGATTCATCCGTTGTTATTTGAAGATTCGGAAGGCAACAAAGTTGCTTTCAAAAAGAATTCAGCTGGAGAAATCACATATTTTCACTACGATTCTCCTAAAAGCCTTGATTTTGTAGCAGATGCCCAGAGAATTAACAACAAACCATCTTTTGATGACATTCCACAAAAGAGTAACTATAGAAGTCACATTGATAATCTTCATGCCCTAAATATTATGGGTGCTGAAATAGATAATCAATTCAATCCGATGGGAACCATGACACAAGGAGAGTTTGCGGATACGTTGTTACTTGCTCATGGATGGAACGGTTTTCCAGACGAATCAAAAGAGGCAAGGGAAAAAATTATGAATGGAATTCCAGAGTATAACCGTGCTACTCCGATTACCCGACAGGTCGCAGCAACCATGATTCAAAACGTAAAGAAAATTCAAGACTTGAAAACGATTCAACCTGACAAAGCTATTAAAGTTAAATTACTTGATGCCGCAGATGACTGGGCAGTCCAATCGATTCAGGCACTTGCCTCCCAAGGAATTCTAGACCCTGATACTTCCATTAATGCTGACGGATCCTTTATGTTCCGTCCGAAAGACCTGTTACTGCGTCAAGAAGCAAGTGCTTTGCTGGATTTAGCTTTTAACTATTATGCACCGCCTATCAAACGAAAGTAGATATTCATCCTAAATTGGATGATGGAATCTCATCAGCATCAAGCTAAAATATAAAAAAAAATTCAATTTTATAAGATTTTATGAAAACGGAAACGATTCGAAGTATAATCCGATGCATTTGAAGTTTTTGTATTTAAAATAGGAACCTATTAGGAAATATAATAGGTTCCTATTTTGTTATATAAATGATTTTAACTTTGATATAAAAGGTTAATAAATCTAATATTTTTTATCATATAAAAACTCCTTCCATTTAGGAAAGAGTCTATATAATAACTTATACAATTTTAAAACACTCCAATCTATAAGCTCTTTTTAACTTTATCAAAATTGTAAAATGATTCTCTTTCTCTTTGGACTATATATTCAGTGATTGCCCATACCCCTTTTTTCTGACTACGCGCTTCGCTCTCTACCTGTTTAAATTCATCGTATAACGCGGTGTTTGGCTCTTTTTTATATATTTGCTATAAATAATTTTATGTAATCCGTTAAATTCTCTACAATAATTTCTTTAGGGATAGGAAGATCTTTTAATTTACGTCTTGAATACCTTATAATAACTTCCAAAATTAGAATAATAAAAGCACCCTTTCGAGTGCTACTTAATGTTTATATTAAATACTTGGTGGAGCATCGATTGAAACATTGATATCTGTAGGACTCCCGAATATAGAGATCCTTACACCATCAACCATCATATTTTCGCTGTCTTTATTTGATTCTTTTCCCTCAACCATCTTGTCTAGTTTATCTGACCATGTTAATCCCGTAGCTTTTATCATAGCTTTAATAGTATTAATGTCTGGCGTTCCATTATATAGCATACTATCAATCGTTTTACCGTCTCTTCTTAGATTCACACTAACCCACTTTGCTTCTGATGTAGTATCTTCAGCTTTTTTGTAATAAAAACGATGAGTTTTCGTGTCTTCTTCAAGTTCAAGATTGAAAGGAAGTATTTGAATCCCTTGACCAGCTAACTCATCTTTAATCTTATTGTAGTTTTTTAGGTATTGATCTGTAGTCATATCTTGAAAGGCGAATTTTTCTTTAGGTTTTGCTTCTTCTTTTTTGTAGTTAGGTTCAGATGATTTTGTTTCAGTAGCAGTCTTTTCGTTTGAACTACAAGCTGCCATCCCCACAAGTAATGCACTACATGTTAATGCTGTAAGTAATTTTTGTTTCATTGTTTTACCCCCAGTATGTATTAGTTATATAAGCTAGAATATAAGGTTTCACACCTCATGTTAGCAAACAAGTTATTTGTATATTGTCATACTTTGTCGAAAGAAAATAAAAAAAGAGAGCCGCAGCCCCTCATTGATTAATACGGTAAAATTATGTAAAGCTTTACCTCTAGCGCATGGAAATGATTTCTTTTATCATGAAATCAAATCACAATATTCCATTATTCTCACCTAAGAACCTTACATAATAATCAAGTTGCTTACAGAAATTCTCTCCTTGGCTTTCAGATAACGCCCCATACGTTTTTTGAACACCAATTAGGGTTATTATGAGGTGCTAAACTTAAAACTTCAGGAAGAAGCACAGACTAAAACTCCTTGTTTTCACGATATAATTCTCAGCTAAATTCATAAAAAAGAGCTGGAATTCCCAAGCTCTTTTAAATATCACTTAATAACTTTATAACCACCATTTTTCCTGTGGAAGAATCCCCCCTTTCAAACGCAATATCTAAATATTATTATATAACAAAATATGTTATGTAATTAATATAAGATAGTTATCTATGGGAATTTAACATATTTTTTCATTTTGGGGGTAACATATTTTTTAGCTTGATAGAGGTGTGGTGGATCCCTTTTTTAGAAGTAAATACTTCTAAAACCTTGAAGTATTTGAAAATCAATTTTATCTGCTTTTGTCC
>NZ_NJGF01000033.1:0-41526 GCF_002209985.1 Bacillus sp. K2I17 | reverse complement strand
TCAGCGTGAAGTGAATGTCCAGGACAATGTAAAAGAAAATGGAACAGTAAACAGTAATACGAGAGCGAACTCTACAACAGTCCAACGTGAAGTGAATGTCCAAGATAATGTAAAGGGAAATGGAACAATAAATAGTGATGTAAGAGCGAACTCTACAACAGTCCAACGTGATGTAAATGTCCAAGATAATGTAAAAGGTAGTGGGACAGTAAATAGCGATGTAAGAGCAAACTCTACGACAGTCCAACGTGATGTAAATGTTCAAGATAACGTGAAGGAAAGAAGGGGGTCAGGATTAAGGCAGAGAGGAAGCGCTAGAAACCGTACAAGTAGATTGGATCAAAAATAAGATCGGAGGGATTATTAGTGAGAATAATTGATGTTGCAGGTAAAAGAAAACTATATTTGGAAATGAAACAACGAGAATCGAAATGTAGTATCTTAATAATTTTGGCTGGTTTTGTAATTGCTGCTAATATATTGGTCTTTCAAATTAGTTTTGAATTAAGTCAGCTATATCATTACATTGTTGCTTTTTTTCTTCTAATATATTTTTCTTTTAATCTGTATTCAAATAATAAATTGGTACAAGGGTGTTCGGAAATACAAGGAAAGCAGAAGGAATAATAAAATGAGTAATTGGTTATTTGCTATCTGCATGTTAGGAGTTGCGATTGTGTTAAGCATGATTGTGACTTTTTTTAAACAGATTTTTAGATTGCTAAAACGGAAGAAGAAAAAAGAGCCCGAGTGGGTTACAGTGATGAGTGCTGAGTATATTGATAAGGATTTTTTAGGGAGAAATATTAATAAAAAAAATGAGGTTGTTAAAAAGTGAAGCTTTTACAAATTAAAAGGTGAGTATTAATGAAAGAGTTTCTAATAGATATGCTAAGTAATTGAAAAAGAAGGTGATCGATAATGGAAATGATGCGTAATCCTAAGAATACAAAGCAAGAAATTAAAATAGCTTTTTTCTACATCATTGATGCAGGAATAATTGGCATATTGTTGATCTTAGCAAGTTATATGCCGAATCTATTTCCAGTTGGTGGATTTGGAAGAATCATGTTTTATGTGTTATTTGGTACATTTGGGTTGTTCTTGTGTATAAAACCTCATAACAGTCCTACAAACAGAAATGCGATGGTTATTTTAGATATGCTAAAGATGGATAATAGAAATTATCACCCAATTGAAGTGAATACAATCAGTAGTGAAACGGAGAAGAAATAAAATCGACAGAGAGTGCTTATATAGCACTCTCTTTTTTATATCTAATGAAAGGAAAGATGAATATGAAAGTTGCAGTAACTGAACCCAAGAAAATGAATCGAAAGAGACGAATGGATTCAGAACAAAGTAATGAAAACCAAAGTTTTATCTCAACAATTTTTGCATCCTTTAAAAATACAGATGCATCAATAGTTGATGTAGCACCTTATAAACGACTTGAGAGAAAAACTGGGGTTTTAGTAGATCGTAGAGACAATTTGCAAGTCTACTTAAAGGTAAAAACAACGGATTTGCTTTCAATGAATGAGGGAGATTTAAAACGATTTATGAACCAATTAACTAGTTTATGTAGGGTTTATCATGAGCCATTTAAAGTTTTATCTTTGACATATTCTACTGAAACAACCGAACAACAAGTTTATTGGAAACGTATGGCGGTACGGTTTCAAGGGAGGATGAATAGAGAGGGGGTGACAAAAGAAGAAGAGCGAGTATGGTATCAGCGGTATTCGTTGGCAGTTGAAAATCTAAATCGAGTGCTTTGGGTAGAAAAGAATTTAAAAGAATTAGCCTTCTTCATTGTCGTGTATGGAAAAAATGAAAAAGAGTTAGTAAAGAACGTAAAAGATATGAAGCGCTATGGCGGTCGTCAATTTGATTTGCAAAACATGAAGTCAAAGGAAGTTGAAAAGTTAATATTTAAGCTGCAAAACATGAATTCGGAATTGTAGAAGGAGTGATACCAATGGTGAAAATAGGGAAAAAAGAACAACAAAAATATCGTAGTGAGGGTTACGATTTAGAATTTATTCAGAGGGTGCAGCCACAAGGGGGCATTAAATTTAATGAAAGATATATAGCTCAAGGAGATTGCTATGTAGCCTGTTTAAATGTGTATTCCCTGGCGGAAGATATTCCTCCATTATGGCTGACAACACTTATGAATAATAAAGATACGCTATCAAGTTTTGACGTAGCGACTGCCAATAAAGAAGAAGTTGTTAGAGATATTAACCGTTCTATCAGTGAATTAAAAGATCGTATGACATCAGAACGTCGGTCTACCGATCGTGACGATGCGAATTGGGAGTTAGAGAATTTAAAGTTGTTTGCACGTTCTATAACGCAACAAGGTGAAATTGTTAAGCTTGTAAAAATACGAATCTTTATTTATGATCCAGTGTTAGAACAATTAGAGAAAAGAATTGGTGATTTGAAAAAAGAGATTGCAGGTCAAAACTATAAAGCGCAAGTATATGTTTTTAAACAAAAAGAAGAATGGCAAACATTGTTTGCAAGTTATGATCAGCAAGTAGAATACTTAGGAACAAAAAGTGGTAATCCGCTGCCTTCAGAGAATATTGGTTATGGTATACCGTTCCATCATCAAGATTTAAAAGATCCAAGAGGGATATATTTAGGGCAAACAAGTACTGGCGGAGCTTTTATTTTAGATCCATTTTTCTCTACAGGTACTAGAACATCATTTAGTGGTTTTGTGTTTGGGAAGATGGGTGCAGGTAAATCTACATTACTAAAACAATTGTTAGAGGGCTTACTTGGAAAGGATTGTTTTATCCGTGGTTTTGATAAAGCACGAGATTATTACACGATTGTTCAACAACAAGGTGGTAAGATAATTGATTTAAGTGGGGCGCAGGGTGAAGATGGTGTGGAAACAGGGATGATAAATCCCCTAGAAGTATTTGCAACAAAAATTACTAATACAGGTGCAGTTGATGAAAGAGGTTCATTCTTACAGCACTTATCAAAACTTACAAATATGCTTCGTTTCTTAAATGTTGATGTAGCTGAAACGATTATACAAGAGTTTCGTAAGCATCTTTTAGAGTTCTATATTAAGTGCAAATTGATCCCTGAGCCTGGAACTAATAAACCGTTTAAAGTAACAAGTTTACCACCAACTAGTTATCCTATTATGGAAGAATTTCTTGTACATTTGGATAAGGTTGAATTAGAAAAAGGAGCAACTCCACAACGCTATAGAGATTTAGAGACTCTTAAAATGCAAGTATATGATATGGTTCACGTGTATGGAGATATGTTTAATGGACATACAACTCTTCAAAATTTTGAAGATGAGCAAATTGTATTCTTTGATATAGATGGTATATCAAAACTAGACAGACCAATTTTTAACTGTCAGTTATTCACCGCATTAACTTTGATTTGGAGTCATGCATTAAAAAATGGGCGTAGAATGAAATATCTACGTGAAGAAAAGAATTTGCCAATTGAAGACATTATATATTTTATGGTGATTTTAGATGAGTGCCATAACGTTATAAATTCTCGAAATAAATTTGCTAATAATTATGTTTTGGAATTTGAAAGGGAAATGCGTAAGTTCGTTGCAGGAATATTCTTTGCAACACAATCACCACAAGAAATGTTACCACCGCCAGGAAGCAATGTGGATGTTTCAGATATGAAAGCGATCTTTGAATTAACTCAATATAAGATATTTTTAAATATGGATAACTCTGTACTAGAAACTTTAAAAAGTGTTTTAGGAGAGAGTTTAACAGAATCAGAATTTCGAATTTTACCTGAATTAAAACGAGGGGAAGCAATTGTACAGGTTAGTTCAACTGAGACATACAATGTGATGTTTGATCCTGATGAAAAACAATTAGAACGTTTTAAAGGTGGTCAGTAATATGGCAGCTACACAAGAAACGTTAATAGAAAAATATAAAAAAGTTAAGAGATTAAAATGGCTGGTGGGTTTGTTTAGTGGCTCTACAGGAATAGCAATTTTTGCGGCAGTAATGGTGATATTTATTATAGGCATGGCGATTTTAGGAGGAGGGACAAGCTCAACAGGTACTTCTAGTGGCGGTATAAGTGGTACTGCATCAGTGCAGAATTTACCACCAGAAGTAATGCGCTGGAAAGAGATGGTTGAGAAAGAATGTGCAGCTCAAGGAGTACCTGAGTTAGTTCCCTATGTGTTAGCAATCATTATGGTAGAAAGTAATGGTATCTCAGAAAAATTACCGGATATTATGCAATCCTCCGAATCACAAGGTTGGAAAATGAATACAATTTCTAACCCGAAAGATTCTATTTATTATGGTGTTATGCATTTAAAGGGCGCATTTGATGATGCAAAAACATTAGGAATTAATGATTTGTTAGCCATTGTACAAACATATAACTTTGGGCGTAATTATGTACATTGGTTAGCAGCAAATAATAAAACACATTCCATACAAACTGCTGATAATTATTCTTTAACAGTTGTTGCACCTGCTGGTGGTAATAAAAATGGAACAACAATCGGATATAGTCAACCTGTTGCGGTTGCATACAATGGTGGTTATCGCTATATCAATGGCGGTAACTTTTATTATGCCGAAATGGTAAAACAGTATTTGAGTTTTGATAACGTAACTACACCTGTAAATGGTTCTGAAACTTATAAAACGATGATGAATGAAGTTTTAAAGTATAACGGTGGGCCTTATGTTTGGGGTGGTAAGAATGCTTCACAAGGATTTGATTGTAGCGGTTTAACATATTGGGCGTATAAGTCAGCAGGGATTACGATTCCGATATCCGCTGCAACTCAATATGATTTTACAGTAGCAGTTGATCCAAAAGATGCACAACCTGGTGATTTAGTTTTCTTTAGAGGTACATATGGTGGGCCGAATCATGTTAGCCATGTTGGAATCTATATCGATGCAAATACAATGTACGATTCAAATAGTAGTGGTATTGGGCATCATCAATTCACCTCATCATATTGGCAACAACATTTTGCAGGAATTAGAAGAGTACCAAGATAAAAAAAGAAATGGAGTGCAAAATAAATGAATATGGCATCGAAAATTTTAACTGGAATATTAAGTGTATCACTTGTATTTAATGGGGTTCTAACTTATAACGCAATGAAAGAGTTTGATAAGAAAGATAAAAAATATCAAGTTGATATTGCCAAAAAAGATAAAACAATTGGTGAGTTGAAAACGAAAATGGAACAAGTCAATTTGAAAAATGATACGAATGCTACTGATTCTAATAAAGAAAATGCGAATCCTTTAATAGATTTGCAAAATCAATATAAAGAGGTGTCTAAACAATTTATTCAAGCGTATTTGAATTACTCCGTAAAAAATAAGAACGAGAGAAGAGACAACTTATTAAAAATGACAGATAAAAAAGTTGTAGATATGGTAGCTCCTGAAACAGAGGATATAGGTGATCCAAACTTTAAATCTACTATTAACCAAACCGCTCTATTTGTTGATTCAAATGGAGACATTTCAAAAAAATGCAGTGTTTTAATTGATGTAGATTACACGATTGAAGGGCTAGAAAACAAGCAAACTAAGATTAAAAGTTTAATAAGAATTACATTAGAGAAGCAAGGAAATGAAATTAGAGTAGTGGATTATAGTCCGTACCGATTAAGTAGATAAGCTTCAAAATAAAAAATGAAAGAACCCCTGTATGAAAGGAAACATAATGCAGGGGATTTACTTTGTTCTATTAAATCATAATCTAATAGTCTAAAAGAAAGGGGTATATGTCATGCTTTTGAGTGAATTGAAACCGAATCATGATTATTCGAAAGAAGGAAAATATATAGTTATTAAGTTATGGAAGAGGAAAAATGATTATCAAGAAATAGTAATTGATTGGTTTGATTATAATCCTGGTATTAAATTTGATTGGCTAATTGTTCGTGAATATGGCATGGATCATAGAGGGAAAAAGAAGTATACGAACTATAAATTAGAAAATATTCATGAGGAAGTAAGCGTACAAGTGAAATTATTTAAAAAGAAAGGAGCAGCGGTATGCGTTTAAAATTTGGAGAAAAAAAAGAAGAAAGAAAACCCGCAAATGCAAAAAGAAGAGCATATATGTTAACCCTGGGGAGTTTTGTAGCAATGTTTTTTGTACTGTGTATTTCGCCTGCTTTCAGCGGAGCAACATATAAGTTTGAGGAAATGAAATCTGGAGAATATCAAAGCCTATCATCGATGGTGAAGATCTCGGTTGTGAAAAAAGAATACAATCCTACAAATAAAACGTTGCGAATTGATTATGAATTAAAGTCAGATAATGACTCTCAAATTCTTAGTAACATGAAATACAAAGTAGAGAATAAATACATTAAACAAAAAGAAAATGATGTAAAAACAAAAATTTATCGTGCGAGTGATAACTATATTGTTGTAATTAGTGAGAATATACCTGAAGAATTCGGTGTAGTTTCATCTACTGTTAAGCCTGAATACATTCATCCTGAATTACAATCTGATGCAGATGATATAAAAGATAGAAGTTTAAAAACCTATATTTTAGAGAAGGGAAAACTAATTAATAAGGATCTAAAGGAGGAATCACAGGACTTCTACGAAAAAGAATATCTTGCATTCTCACAAAAATCTATAAGAAAAGAAATTAAAGAAATGCAACAAAAAATTGATGATAAAGTGTCTGCTATTAAACAATTAAAAATAAAAAATGATAAATTAACAAAAGAAATGGAGTACCAAACTGAAGCTGAAAAACTTAAAACAAAAAATACAATGAACTCAAATGAGTCAGCAATGAAAAATCATCAAAAGGCAATGGATGAATTTAAAGAAGAAATTAAAATGAAAGAAAAGAAAATTGAGTTGTTGAATGAAAAGAAAAAAACAATATAAAGTGGTGCATTTTAAACGGACACAAAACGTACTACAAAGGTCTCAAAGAGACCTACAAATAGATGTTAAGAGTACTCAAAACGCCCCACAAGGGCGATTTTGACATCCCAGTTAGAGAGCTTTAGAAACCCAATAGGCACAGCCTATTTCACCACTTTGTCCTCAAAGTGGGATAGGGTTTCCTTATGCTCTTTTTTTCTTCTTTGATTTAAATAGAGTTTATATCTGATTTGCAGAAGATATAAACGATCTACAGGATTGGAAATTACGAATTGTTAGGCAGGAAAGGGAAATGAAGTAGGTGAAAATATGGAAATTCATGTTCGGAATGCTGATCCGTATTATGTAAAGGAAATTGATAAAAGATGTAAGCAAATAAGTAAGAGACTTGGAAGACGTTACTATCGTTGGGAGTATATTAATGAAATTTTTAGAGAACATTTCGATGGAGAATATAAAAGAAATAAAGAAGATAAATTTGATGAAGCTGTTAACAATGTCTCTGTTTCTTTGGAAAGGCAAGAAGATAAGCTACAAGAATATATAGATGCTACAAATGAATTAATTAAGGTAATAGGACAGAATGGATAGGAGTTGGTTGAGGAATGTCTAGGATAGCTTTTGAGGAAACGTTTCGTTTTCGTGGGAATACAATCCACAAGAACATAGTTAAAGATTTTATGAAGCAGTATCCTGAGTATTCAACTGAAGCGGATGCCTTACGGCATGGGATTGTGCTGCTGGATGAAAAAATGAGAAAAGGGAAAGGAGTAGATGATCTATCAGTTTTAAAAGAAGATAATAAAAAAATAGTGCAATCAATGAAAGCAATGCAAACACAAAATGATGTATTAATTAAATTAAATATAGAACTGCTTTCACGATTAGGTAGTGATTTAAGTATAGAAGATATGCAGCAGGAAGTGAAAAATGAAATTGCATCATCCGTTACAAGAAAAGCGGAAGCGAAGTTCTCACGAACTTCAAAACGTGATCCGCTGGAATCTAGAAAAGGAGCTACAGTAAAAGAAGATTTTGAAAAAAAATTGCCTATGGTTACGGATAAAGAAGAAATATTGCTGATAAACGATAAGCCTTACAAGAAGATTTATAGATTTGGAAAGTTTATTAATGAAGAAATAGAGTGGGAACAAATACCTGAACATAGACTTAAAGAATTGGAATGATAAAAAGGGGTAACGAATTATGGGGAAGTCACCAGGTATTATTTTAACGTCACAATATACAATTCCTAAACAACAAAGTTTCACAACTTACATTGATTATTGTACGAGAAAGAAGGCGCTATTAAAGGATGGACACACTTTAACAAGTACAGAGCTACAGGAGTTAAATCGCCTTGAAAATGCAATTGATTCTTTTGATATGAAAATTGGAGGTACATATTCAAGCAAGGGTAGAGAAGAAATTTCTAAAAAAGAAGCAGAAGCACAAGTACTTTTAACTTCTCCTGATAGCTTTAATACAACAAGTGATTTTGAAAAGTATGTTAGTTACATGGGAAGAAAGTATGCACTAGAAAGTAAAAAGAAAATCAACAAAACAGAAAAAGAAGAAATGAATCTACTAAATAAACATATTGAGGATTTATCCCCTAATCGAAATGAAAATAATTGGGGATTAGAAAAAGAAGTGAAAGAAATTTTACCTGGTGTTTTTTCAAAAAATAAAAATGTAATTACACAAAATGATTTAACAGAAATAAAAGAGCTAGTTGGAAAGGCACAAAATAAAGGAAGTGTTTACTACCAGGATGTTGTCTCTTTTGATACAGATTTTTTAATTAAGCAAAAATTGTATGATCCGAAAACAGATACTTTAGATGAAAATCGTATTCGAAATGCGAGTCAGAAAATGATGGAGCAGCTATTTAAAGATGAACAAATTGAAGAAAGTAATGGATTTTGGTTTGCATCGATTCATCGGAATACAGATCATATTCATATTCATTTTGGTACTGTGGAAAAAGAGAATCGAAGGAAGTTAGTAACAAAAGATGTGGACGGGAAAACGTATTATGAACCGAAGGGAAAACGAAAACAAAGTACGTTAGATCACATGAAAACTACCTTTGCAAATGCTCTAGTAGATCGCACAAGTGAATTAAGTCGAATCTCAAATTTAAGAAATGAGTTAGTACAAGAAATAAAAGAAGAGTTTCAACAGTCGAAAGAGAAGAAGCAAAATAGAGAGGTTGTTTTATTACAAGAGATATACGATGGATTGCCTAGTAATAAAAAAGATTGGACATATGGCAGTAAAAAGATGCCGAAAGAAACTAGAAATAAAATTGATGAATTAACAGGATTGATAATGAAAGATAATCCACTATTTAAAGAATATAAAGAAGCAGTAGAAAAAGAATCTAGTTTCCAAAAAGGTTTATATGGGGAATCAGAACGAGAAGATAAAGATTATACTAAGAATCAAATGAAAGATATGTATAAACGTATGGGTAATTCCTTACTAAAAGAATTGAAGAAAAAGAAACCATATGAAGAGAATCCATTGTATCAATTTCAGCAAAAAAATGAACAGATAAAAAAGAAATATGAAAGGGGGCGTTCAGAAAAAAGAAGAGAGTATAGTAAATACTCTAAGTACAAACCACCGTTAATACGTAAGAAAGATGTTCGGAATATGGAAGCAGCATTGAATGATGATTTAACGAAATGGCGTGCTGAAAGAGAGTATGAGCTTGTGCAACAACGTATTGCGAGACAACAAGAAATGGATTATTGATTTTGAAAAACAGATGTAATTACTACATCTGTTTTTTTATTTAGAAATAAAATTCGGGGTGATTTTTATGAACTTTGTACAAGTAGTTAGAGATTTAAATATGGACTTGTCGGTAAGTGATAGACCGAGATACCTTTTATATTCTAACGAAATAATAATAGAAGGAGAGAGTGTTTCGGAAGGTATATTAAGTAAAGTTTTATCAGTTGAGAATTTGGAGTTATATCTAAATGGAGAAATGAATTTTAATGAAATGTTTAAAAGGTTAGGTATAAATAGAGAAAAAATAGAAAAAGAAAATTTATTTATATCGGATGTAGAAGATCGTTTGGAATACCTTAAAAACCGAGAAATCCCAATGTTAAATAATGGACAACGGATAGTTATGAAAGCTCTTTTGAAATCGGATTGTATAAGTTTTCCGTTACATAACGGGAATTCCGTTGATAAATATTATTTATTAACTTTGTTATCTGTAATAGAGTGGTCACCATATTTTTTCAGTGAGGGTGGTTGGGGAAATGATGATACAGTCTTAGCTATTGCTATCGATCATGATTTTCTTTCTTCAGATATAGAGATAACACTACCCATTAAGGAGGTAGAAGAACTTATTTATAAACTTGATAAAGCAAATCAACTTTGCGATCCAAACGCTAAAAAGTGGATAGTGCAAAGTAAACAACATTATGAGAAAAAAGATAATGAAATTGAAGAGAAATTAAAATTTTTTGGGGTAGATAAAATAAAGTTGGTGAGTAATGAATGTTAGATAAAAAATCGATTGGTAAACGAATTGAACAAATAAAAAATTCTTCTACTCCTCCTTTAAGCTATACCGAATTAGGAAGAATACTTAAAAATAAAGAAGGTTTACCTATTCCTAAAGGAACAGTGAATTCATGGATAAGAGGTTTGAGCATACCGTCAAGAGAAATCGTTGAGCAGCTTGCGTGTATAGGAGGTGTAACAACGGAGTGGATTTATACAGGAAAAGAAATCCCTAAATTTATAGAATGGCTAGAGTTTGTTGAGGATGAGTGGTTTGAATTTAAAGAAGTAATTCCAGTTTGCTATGATTTATGTAAAGTGCTAGATCTCGAATTAAAAGCAGAGTTTGTGCAAAAAATTGCAGTGTTATATACAAATTTTCATTATTTATTTAACAATCATGGAATTGAAGCACCAGGTGGAAATGATAAAAAAATATTTAAAAAAGATTGGGATAGATGTATTAAGTCCTACTCTAGATTATTGGTATTTGAGGAACTAGTTCATACCTTGAAAAATAAAGAATTTAATATCCCAGAAAAAATGTGGATGCAATTTCGGAGATTCAAAGAATTACATTTAAATAAAGAAAAAGGATATTGGAATAACTTGAAAAGTGATTCGGGTGTAATCTATGAATCAAAAGAGTTAGAAAGGGAGGTTTAAAAGTGGATAAAAAAATATATTACTCAATTGTTTCAAGCGTGAGATTTAGTCGGAATGAAGAAAATAGAAGGTTAATAGAAGAGTACATACAGAAAGGTGAGACTCACTTTCTTACAAGAGAAGATGATTATGGTGATTGTTTCGAAGTTGATTTTGAAAAAATAATACCTGAAGACGAAAATGAAAATTGGATACTGGAAACGGTTATTGATTTTGCTAAGAAATACAAAATTACAGAATTTGAATTGTGGAAAAAACATGAGGGTGAAACTACTTATAACAAAGGTTTTGGAATTGCAATTGAGGGATTTATGGAGAGTCCAATAGTGAAATTTAAAGAAGTTTATTCGGGATCATTAGAGGATTGGAATTTATCCTGGAATAAAGGGAAACAAACTTACGAAAAGATATATTTTAAATTAGCGCTGTAATAATAGAAAGGTAGTGTATAAAATGTCTCAAAAAAATTTATATATGATTGTTCATGTGGATCAAGTAAAGAATGAGATTCATCTAAAAAAATACTTATTTAATAAAAAAATTATTGTAAATGTTTCTGAAGAAGAGGCGGCAGCCTATGTACAATCATTAAATGAAGCAGTAGAACATGGAAGTCTTCCTTATGTTGATTATGATGAAGAACGAGGTGTGATTTGCTAATGACCTACACCAAAAAGAAATATACACCTAAGACAAAAGAGCAAATAAAAGAAGAAACGCAAGAAATTATGGACAAGGTTCTTACTGATATTACTAAGTATTATAAATCCCCGGAGGATATGTTAGAGTTAGCGGATTTTATGGCGAAGTTCAGTAATTATTCTCCAAAAAACATGCAGTTAATTAGATCGCAATTTGAGAGTGCTTATGCATGTGCGAATTTTAAAGCTTTTAAAGATGCTGGATTTCATGTGAATAAGGGTGAAACAGCAATGAAAGTTTTTCACCCTTATGTAAAAGAATACGTGAGAGATCCAAAAACAAAATTAGCGATTCCTTTAGCAAAGTTAACAGCAGAACAAAAGAAACAAGTGAAAAATGGAGAGCTAAAAGTAGAAAAGCAAACAAATTATTACTTGAAAGCTACAGCGTTTGATATTTCTCAAACAAATGCAAAACCTGAAGACTTGCCGAAAATATTCCCGAATCGCCAATTTGATTTTGAAGTGAATGAAGAAAATAAAGAGCTATTAAAGATTGGTATCCAGGCATTAGCTGAGAAAGAGAATATTAAAATTGAAACAATGGGACAAGGTGCATTGGTGAAAGAATTAGGAAATGTACATGGTGCATATGTCCAAGTTGTGGGTTCATCTTTTTCTCAAATTGTGATGAATACAAGGAACACTGAGACGAATGAGTTGTCTGTTGCTATACATGAATTAGCACATGCAAAGTTGCATGGTAATAAGATTGATCCTTTAGAGCATACGCCTACTAAAGAGTTTGAAGCGGAATTAACATCTTATATTGTGTGCAAGCACTATGGTATGGATACGAGCGAAGCAGCCGTTCCTTACATAGCGCTATGGACAGAAAATGGACAGAACATAGAAGAGAAAGATAAATCTATCATGCGTGTCCATGAGACAGCAAGTAGTTTTATTAATACGATTGATAAGAAAATTTCGGAATTACAAAGGGAGCTGGAAAAGAATATGGAGCAAAGTAAAGGTGAGGTGAAAGATGTATATTTAGTGCGCTATGGCGCTTTAACGAGTACTGAAGAGGAAATTGTTACTGTAAGTGATTTGCGTGACAGAGCAGGTAGAGATAAGTCTTATAATAATGTAGAAAATGCTCAAGAATTAAATGATAAAAAATTTATTGAAGGGTTTAATAAATTGAATCAGCAAAACTTGATTGCGTTAGATCATAATGAAATTAAGAAACCTATGGTTGTTATTCAATGGTCTGAAGCTGATTTGGAAACAAATAAAGCGATTCCTTTTGGTGAAGCGAACGCAATGATGAGTAAACGAATTGCGGAAATCGATGTTGAATCTGAACAAGCAAAAGGTGAATATGTTCCTTTTGAAAAAACTCGCTATCATTTAATTCTTCCAAAAGAAATGGATAAAGATTTCAATCGAATGGAAGTCATTACAATGGATCGATTAGATTTAGGTGATGGGGGATACAAGTCTCCTCATGAACAAATATTGAATGAAAAAAGAAATTTATCGGATGAAGTAAAACAAGCATTGCAGCAAGAAATAAATGAATATGAACAAACAAGTGGTCAATCTAATCCTGAAATATCAAGAGCAGTAAATCCTACTGTAATTGGTGAGAATCAACAGGATAAGGTTGACCATTTTTCATCTAAAGAAACAGAAATAAATGAAGAAACAACTAAAATTGATAAGCAGGAAGCTAGAAAAAAAGCACATTTGGCATATATGCAGCAAATGGAGAGATAAAAGGACACCTTCACCGGTGTTCTTTTTAATTTGAAATTCTAATCGCCAAGGAGAAGAGGAAATAATGGAAAACTTTGAAGTAGTAACAGACATTCAGCAAAAAACGAACCAGGAGATTGATGAAAAAATAGGAATCGATTTAGAAAAGCATTGGGAAGAATATGAAATTCAATTATCTGAAGACCATCGTGTTATAGAAGCTATTCATCCTAACATGCGCTTGAGTTTAGGAGAAATGCACAAGATTGTTAATATATTTGGAACGAAAGAAGAAAAACAGGAGTTAGAAGGGATTACAAATACACTAGAACCATATTATGAAGCGGATCTTACTAAAGCAGAATTTTATGACATAGCTATTGCAAAAGTTTCAGTAGATCGACAACAGAATATGAAAGTGGAGTGCGTTTCTGAATATATAAAAGATAGTGGCGCTGATTTTGATTTTAATCATTCAGTATTTGAGGCGGTAAATCAGATAAATCACTCTATTAGTGAAGCGCATAAAGAAACAATGCAGGGTGATGTTGAGTATCAAGGGCTTTATCCTATTGATGAAAATGAAGTGGTCTATTGTGAAATGACAGGTAAACCATTACAGCAAGATGAAGAAGTATTTTATAAAGAAGGTCAGGGTTATATTGTACCTGAAAAAATAGATCCAAAAGATATTGAAAACGGAAATGTGTATTTTACAACGATTGGCTATGAAAATGTTGAAGAAAAACGAATTGCACCGATTCAATATATCGAGGAGAAGACATATCAAGATGGTGACCTTCGTTTTAATCCATTAGAAGGGATTACAGATGAGTGCGAAAGTGAAATTGAAGAAGAGGTGTATCAGATGGAATCTGCTAAGACAGTTGGATCAGTGAAGAAAGGATATGGCGCTATGCAGGTAAAAGAAGCAAAAATCAACCCTAGTGCTGGGAAACGGCATATTGGAAAAGATACAGTCCATCATGAAGAGCATACACATGTATCCCAGGACAGGGAACAGGCAAGAAGACAACATATGATGCGACAAATGAATGGTCGAGATTATTAACTAATGAAAGGGGTGTAAGTACAAATGAAGTATAAAACTCACCTTACAACGAGCCTAGCGGTTGCTCTGCCTGTTTTAGCTTCGACAGGCAACCTTACGGTTGGAAATGTTATAGCGGTTAGTTTTGGGGCTTTATTGCCTGATATAGACGAACAACATTCATGGATCGGCCGAAGAACTCGTGGAGTATCAGATCTTATGAATACGGTATTTGGTCATAGGGGAATCACACATTCGCTATTTGGATTAGTGCTTGTGCTGATTCCTATTTTATTTGCAGTAGGAATGACACCTTTATCATTTACGAACGGTATGTGCATATTTGCTGGTTATTTTCTGCATTTGGTGGAAGATAGTTTCTCTAAAAAAGGAATTAAGTGGCTGCTGCCAGTATCAAATAAAAATTTCCAAAGCGGTTTTAATGTCTTTTATTACAGCTATAACGGTATAGCGGAGAAGTTAATTTTAATGATAAGCACGATTGTAGTTATATATGAGCTTTATTCTTATGGAATAGCAAGCTTTCAACTTGGTACTTCAGAAATATTGGGAGCTTTTAAATCATTATTTGATTGAGTGGTGAAATTTATTCATTAGAACAGAAAAGGAGGTGATGTTTAGTCTAAGACAGCAATTACTGTAGATGAATTAAGAAATGCTTTAGAGCAGGCATAACAGAAAATAAATTCGGAAAAGACCTTGTGAATGATACAAGGTCTTTTTTTATTGGAGGAATCGCTATGGAAAATCAAACGAAAAATACAAAAAAATACACAAAAGAAGATATTGAAAAAGCCGCAGCACTTGATATTGTTGATTATTGTATGCAAAATGATATTCCTGTAAAGAGCGACAGCGAGCGTTATTATCGTCTTGTAGATCATGACAGCCTAATCATTGATAGAAAGAAAAATCAATTCTACTGGAACAGTAGAGGTGTTAATGGTAATGTTATTAATTTCGTTCAGGAAGTAGAAGGAGCATCCTTCCCAGGAGCTATGCAACGTTTACTTGAAGGAGAAAAAGATTATGAGAAGGCTTCAGAAGTGAAATACGTAAGTGAACCTTATGACTATGAACATTTTTCTAATAAAGAGGTATCTCATTTTGACCGAGCAAAAGAATACTTGGTGAATGATAGGAAAATTGATCCTCAAGTAGTAGATGCATTGCATAATAAAGGCTTGATTAAGCAAGATAAGTACAATAATGTATTGTTTTTATGGAAAGATCGTGAAACGGGAGCGGTAATGGGTGGATCAGAGCAAGGCGTGGTTAAATCAGATAAATACAAACGTGGAGCGTGGAAAAATATCCAAAAAAACTCTACAGCAAACTACGGCTTTAATGTACTAAATGGTGAACCTCGAAATTTAAAGTTTTTTGAATCATCAATTGATTTGTTGAGTTATGCATCACTACATAAACAGGATCTTAAAGATACACATTTGGTAAGTATGGAGGGACTTAAACCACAAGTGATATTTAACTACTATATGAAAAGCCAAGAGCGAATTGGTGATGTTCCTGACAGTCTTTCCTTGTGTGTAGATAATGATCAAGCAGGTAAATCGTTTGTAGAGAGATTAATACATTTTCGATACGAGAAAAATGATGGAAGCATTGTTGCATTTAAACCTGAATTTCCTAAAACACCGGAGAAAGGGCAGAAATGGGATTGGAATGATGAATGTAAACGTGTAGCCAAACTAGAAGAACAAGGAAGACGAACTGCTTACTTACAACAAATGGGTATAGAAAGATGATAAGTATAAAAAGAAAAATATACCAAAAGTATTATTGATATTTAAATAAGAATAGTCTATAATAAATATAGAAATTGAGCGGAGTTCTTTTCTGATTCACCTCCGCAATGACATAAATGAAAAGAACAGGCACATATTCAGCGGAGTTCTTACTCGTTCACCTCCGCAATGATACAAATGAAAAGAACGATGATTAAATTTAATGCTTTAAAGTTTAAAGGCAACCAATATGGTTGCCTTTTTTTGTTGAAGGGGAAAATCACAATGACTAATAAAATAGATGTTGTACATTTAAATAGAAAATACTTTGAAGAAAATAGTCATTTTCAAAATATGCTGGACGAAAATAACGTTCCAAAACAAGTGAAAAGACCTTATGTATATGTGAAAGTTAGGGTAGAAGATAAAGATTTTTTATTACCATTAAGATCAAATCTGAATCATCCTAATGGATTTCATGCACCTTCTAGTAAATCAGCCAATGCAGGGATTGATTACTCTCATGCGCTGATACTTCCTGATAGTTCTTACATAAAGAATCGGACACATTTAGATAGAGAGCAGTATAACTACATCAGAGATAATTATGAAACGATTAAGAATGGATTTGGTTCATATTTAAAGGATTATATTCGTAAAGAAAAGCAAGGGGTAGCTCATAAAATAGGTAAATTTAAAAATTCTACTCTGTTGAACTTTAATGAAGAACTTGGATTAGTGAAAGAGCAGAAAAATTCAAAAGGAAAAGCTAAAGAAAAAATAGAGCTGCAAGGTAATGAAGAGAGCAAAGAGAAATCTAAATTACAAGATCAAGAAGAGATTCAAGATAAACAAAGAGAACAAGCAAGAAGGCTAGCATATATGCGCCAAAAAATGGGGCGTGAGAGATAAAAAGACAACATAGCGATATGTCGCTTTTAAGTTAAATGTGTAAATGTACACAAATACACAAATACACAAATACACAAATACACAAATACACAAATACACATGTTCACGATATTTTCAGGAGTAGCATAGTCCATGCTGCTCCTTTTTGTATATAAAATTTTAAAGTGAGAGGAAGTTAAAAACATGTCCGTATTAATCCTAGCAGAGAAACCGAATCAAGCGAAAGCGTATTCTGAAGCATTCCCAAAAGTTGAAAAGAGAGAGGGTCACTTTTATGTTCCACCTTGTTCTTTATTACCAAGTGGAGGAAATATCACTTGGGCTTATGGGCATCTAGTAGAATTGAAATCCCCTCAAGATTATAAAAAGGAATGGGAAAAATGGGATTTGTCACAATTGCCAATTTTACCTTCACGCTATGAATATAAAGTGTCGGCGGATAAGAAAAAACAATTTAATATTATAAAGAAATTAATGAAGGAAGCTGAAATAATACAAATTTCGACAGATATCGACAGAGAAGGGGAAGCAATTGCAAGGTTGATAATCCAAGAAGCAGGATGTACACGTAAAAAGATTAAGCGCTTATGGATCAATAGCTTGGAAGTAGATGAAATTAAAAAAGGATTTCAAAACTTAAAACCTGGAGAAGATTTTGAAAGTATGTTTGAGGAAGCGCAAGCACGTCAACTTAGTGACTGGGTTGTTGGGATGAATGCTAGTAGACTATATACGCTCCTTTTACGTAAGAAAGGCATTCAAGGGGTCTACAGTGTGGGGAGATGCCAAACGCCCGTATTATGCTTAATAAATAAGCGACAACAGGAAATTAAAAACTTTAAGCCAACGCCTTTCTTTGAATTAGAAGCACAATTTACTTCTCCAAACGGTTTATATATGGGGCGTTATAAAGAGAGATTTGCTACTAAAGTAGAATTAATGAACTTGCTGCAGCAACATAGTCTTTCTGAAAATAACAGTCAACAAGGCATGATTAAGTCTGTAGAAGTAAAACCAAAACAACAAGAAGCACCAAAATTATTCTCACTTTCTTCTATACAGGCTTTGGCCAACAAAAAATATAAGTATTCACCAGCTGACGTTTTAAAAGGGATTCAGGAATTATATGAAGCGAAATTAGTAACATATCCCCGTACAGACTGCAATTACATTACAGAAGGGGAATTTGAGTATTTAAAGAATAATTTGAGTGGTTATCAATACATTGCAGGTGTGAGTTTCCAACCGCATTCATTAACTGCAAATAAGCGCTATGTTGATAATAAGAAAGTACAGGAACACTATGCAATTGTATTAACTAAAAATGTACCATCAAGAGAAACAATCGAAAGATTACCTGATAAACAAAGAAAGTTATATATGGAAGTGTTAAAGAGTGTATTAAGCATGTTCCATGCGCCTTATATGTATGAAGAAACAGTAATAACAAGTGATTTGAACGGTCTGTTGTTCACAACAAAAGGAAAAGCAGAAAAATCCTTAGGATGGAAAGAGTTGTATGTGACGGATAAAATTGAGGAAGAGGACGATCAAGAGAAAGTATCTCTTTTACCCGTAGTTAAACAAGGCGAATTTGTCCAGGGGTTAGTAAAATCAAAAGAAGGTGTGACTACGCCACCTAAACCATATACAGAAGGTCAATTGATTACCATGATGAAAACGTGTGGTTCTTCAGTAGAAGATGAGGAAAGTAAAATTATTCTTAAAGAAGTAGAGGGACTGGGTACAGAAGCAACTCGTGCTGGTATTATAGAAACGCTGAAAAAACAAGAGTATATAGAAGTGAAGCGGAATAAAGTGAGTGTTACACCAAAAGGAGAAATCCTTTGTGAATCAGTTCAGGGAACGATGTTAGCGAAACCTGAACTGACAGCGAAATGGGAAGGTTATTTGCGGAAAATCGGTAAAAAACAAGGTTCTAAGGATATATTTGTTAGTCAAACTAGCGAATTTATTAAGGATCTAATTGAAGGGGCTACAGAATCTATTGGTGAGATGAAAATAGATAATAAAATTCAAGAGATGAAAGCGAAAGATACAGTTGGTAAATGTCCGAAATGTGGGAAAGATGTCGTGAATCGCAAAACATTCTATGGGTGCAGTGGTTATAAGGAAGGATGTAAATTCTCAATGTCAGGGGAATATTTAACTAAGAAAATTTCGGAAGCAAATGCAAAGAAACTATTAGAAGGCAAGAAAACAGGTTTAATTAAGAAGATGAAAGGTAAATCAGGGAAAGAGTTTGACGGGTATTTGAAATTATCGCAATCAGGTAGGTTAGAACTTGAATTTGCAGCAAAATGTAAATAGATAAAATAGTTCTTTACTTATTCAAAAATACAATGATGGAAATGAGGGTTAGCATGTTTGTAAAAATTAATTTAAAAAGCATTGAAAATGGTGATATAAGTGTAAATATAGGGAGCGCAAACCATGATTTAAAACATGTCATAGAATGTTTTAAAGGAGAGGGCTTTGACCTTTCAAACTGGTATTTAATTGAAATAGCTACTATTGAAAGCACAAGGGTTTATTGCTTCAAAGACTGGGATGGCTATTATGTAGATATGCTAATTGATGGAAATAATCAGGTGACTCCAAATTATTTTAAAAATCATGACGTGGATCAATATAGTTTGTTTCAAGCGAAATCAATACGAGAAGCAATTCGATTATATGAAGTTATATACAATCCAATTTTATATAAAGAATAAGTAGTACTTTGTGTGGCTTTGAAATAAAGTTTAACCGTTTGCAAAAAACATGAGCCGTAATTTCCTATCTCTTTAAAGATTGCGAGACC
This sequence comes from Bacillus sp. K2I17, assembly GCF_002209985.1. Classification (NCBI taxonomy): domain Bacteria; kingdom Bacillati; phylum Bacillota; class Bacilli; order Caryophanales; family Bacillaceae; genus Bacillus; species Bacillus sp. K2I17. Next base: position 21,448 of record NZ_NJGF01000033.1, on the reverse strand, counting down.
ACTTACTATATTATAGGTGGTCTTTGTAGAATATAATTTGCTTGCAAGTATACTTGTACTTGTAAATTTTAAAGCCCATAATAAGGGATTCCATGTATTAATTAAAATATATTTATGTCTGTTTGAAACAAAGATGTACTGTTTATAAGAAAGTCGTACTGTTTTGAAAAAAGTTTAACCGTTTATACAAAAGATGAATTGTAATTATTTACACTGCGTTTTTTCTTGTTACGCAAACGGGCAAGTGTAACGACCGATATTTTTTATAAAATTACAACAATAACAAATATGATAAACTTATCATCACTTACGCTTCGAGAGAGATACAAGAGAAAGCACTTTCTATGTATGTTGAAGGTTTTTTTTTATTTGTTGAAAGATAATAGAAGGTGTTAAAATCTTTGAATGCTAACATATCGCTAATCCATTATGCAAATACTATAGGTAAATAATATATAAGGGAAGGATATGATTATGAGACCTTTATGCGTTAAAATAGTAGCGTTTGTAGCTCCAGGGGCTGATGTGAGTGGTAATAGAATTGAGAATGATATCGAGGCTGCCAATGAAATTTGGTCAACCTGTAATATTTATTTTCATTTAGATAATATCATTACTATTACAGATAATTCTCTTGAATTTAAGGATAGAGAGATTGTTTGTCAAACGAATCAGCCTGATAAGTTTAAAGCGTTAATGGAAAATTACCAGATGAATTTAGGGTGGCAAGATTATTGGTCAATTCCTGTATTTTATGTTGGTGGAAGTAGGTTTCAAGAAGGAGAAAATGGGTGTGGGGGTTCATTTGATATCACCGGTATTAGACACAAAGCAATATGCGTCATACTTACGAATGACGCAAGACCATTCAAATTTATATCCGGAAACAGCGGTTTTATTAATTCAAGATTTGTTTTAGCACACGAATTTGGGCATGTTTTGTTTTATGACCCTAACACTCAGCTAGCTATAAATCCTAGTCCATCTTTTGATACTTCTGACATAGTACATGATACATTGGTAGACAATTTGATGTACAGAGATGTAAATGCAATCCCACCGGAAATAAACCGTCAACAATGCGAAAAAGCCAGGAAGAGTCCTTTTGCGAAGGACTGTATTAGTACAATACCTCGGTCGAACCCACCTTTTTTATGCAGAAAACGTCTATTAGAAATAGAACACGAATTGAAAGTGATTGAACTTGATATTAACGCTCTAGGAGAAGATTTAAAGGAAGCTTCTCCACAACGAAAGGGAACTATTGGTAGTCAAATTCATTTGCTACTAGAGAAAGAAGCTGGATTAAAGGCTGCAAAGGCTAGTCTATTGAAGAAATGTCAATTAGATTAATTAAGTAGGGAGTTCCCTCCTTTAAGGAATTCTAGGTGAGTTTTAATCAAACTTTTTTATAAAACGGAAAGTTCATCCAAAAAGAAAAGAAACCATTTTGATTAATCTTTTTTCAAAATGGTTTCTTTTTGGTTCTCACTAAATAAGGATTTGCAAAACATTTTTGATCAAACTTTATTCCAAACCAACAATTTAATTTAGTATTCATGTGATTAAGTACAAATTCCATGACTAAAATTCAACATTTTGTTACGCTTTAAGTAGCTTGATTTTCTAAAGAACTACAAAATTAATTGCGACAACAAAACCCATTCTTATTCGCCGAAAGGAGTTCTCAGATGAAGTATAGATTTATAGCACCACTTTTCAACTTAAAATTAGAAACTGTGCTTAATAGAGGAATAGAACTATTCCCAGGAGCAAGAATTACAAATGGTTCAGAAGAGAGAACGAAAATACTAAATACACAATTAATGAAGAGTACAGCTGGAGTTCATTCACTACGGGAATTTAATGATGCAACATATTTATACATAGATGTAGTATCTGATTCTATCAAGACGGAAGCTGAAATGGATGAAATAGGAGTAAAGTACACTTTTTATTATCTAAGACTAGCCCAAAGTTTTATTTATGACTTATGGAAAGTCAAAGATAACAATATTTATGTAAGAGATGGATTTTTACTTGCATATCATAATAAATTTGAAGACGGTTTATCTTACAAAGCATCACTGTCAGAAATATATTATCACTCCACGTGTGAAGATAAGGAATCAAATTTTACAAAGAGTGAAATTCAATCAGCAGCACGTGATTTTACTCCTTTTTCAATCGATGGATATGATGAAAAACACTTTGGGGGTAAGAATCCTGATTCGGATCATCTATTTAAGAATAAAGGCTCAAACCGATTAGAAAGGGCTTTTTATTTCACCCTTATGGCAAGAACAAGCTGTATTTTGCCAATGAAAATAGTTGGTTATTGTAATGCATTAGAATGCTTATTTACCATTGGAACATCTGAAGTTAACCATAAAATTGCAGAACGAGTTGCATTGATGTTGGGTACAACTGGTGAATCTAAAAAAGAATTATTTAAACTTATTAAAAAAGCTTATGACTATCGTTCTTTGGTGGTACATGGACAACAGCTTAAAGGTGAAGAGCTACAACTAGTTGATATTTCGCAAAAGTTAGATGATATTTTAAGACAACTGTTGACTGAGAAACATGATGTGTTTTCAAAAAACGATACAGAAATGGGAGAAACTTTTACAAATTTACTTTTTAATATACATTAACAGTTCTGTGATTTTGGAATAAAGACATACTGTTTATAGTGATGCTGTTTCTTTTTATTTAAAGAATTCTAAATATGTTTTGATCAAATTTTTTATAAAAACATAATCTGTATGAAAAAATGAAGAAGCCTTTTGATTAATCTTTTTTCAAAATGGCTTCTATTTATTTGTTACAAAATGTGGGCTTGAGTACTATATTTAATCAAACTTTATTCAAAAGTAACACTTTGCTGAATAAAAATATTCTTTACTCATTTAAAAATGTAGTAATTATCAGTCTTGTTAGTAAAGAACTTTTTATGTAAAGACACAAAAAAATAATCAGGAATCATAGTAGGTGAGGGGAGAAGAAAAAGTGAATATGAAAGCTGTTTTGCAAAAAGGTAAATGGGTGTTAATAGCAACTGGACTAGCGATTTTGTCCAGTTTGCTATTTTCATACATAAAGGCGAGTCTATCAATTGGAACTGGAAATGTAGCGAATGTAAATCAAAAGATAGAAATTAATCTCTTATATGTATTGATACCTGTATTAGTTGCTCCTGTGATAGAAGAATTTTTATTTAGAAAGATTTTGCCACTTGGATTAGAGAAATTGTTGGAGCAGATCAATCGAACAACAGCGATTATCATTGCTAACGGTATCTTTGCAGCGGTTCATTTTGACTGGTTTTTCTTCCCTTACTTTGTAAATGGTTGTTTATATGCTTGGAGTTACGAAAAGACCAAAGATTTGACAGTACCAATGTTAGCTCATATTTCGTATAATTTATTTGTCTTTCTCGCTACAAGTTTTATAGTAGGTTAGTATGATGTAAATTATTTGTATACAAAAAACATGAAAGAGGGGATGGAAATATGAAACAAATCATAATAAAACAAGAAGAGTTGTTGAAACTATTTAAAGAATTTATACCGTGGTCAGGTAAACATTTAGTAAAGCTATTTGAAATGAAAGCTGGCTTGCACCCGTTAGGATCAGGAGGACTACTGAAATATAAAGACAGATATTTTGTACTAACTAATGCCCACGTTATTAAGGATGTAGAAGATAAAAATGATTTAAGAATTCCGTATACGATAAACGACAGCCAAACTCATAGTATGAAAGTTATAGATATAAAGTTTAATGTACCAGATGATATTGCTATATTAGAAGTTAGCCTTGATGATAATTTAAATAGAAGTAACTACAGATTTTTGGATTCGAGTTTTATCGATACAAATTTAAAAGAGTACACTGATAACACAAATATTTTATACTTACATGGTTATCCATCAGGTAGAACGAATATTGATGAGAAAAATAAAGAAGTGGATATGGAAACATTACCGTATTGTACGTTTGTAGCTAAATACGATGATAGTATCGGCTCTTTATTAGCTATTATAGATGATGAAGTTATTACTGAACATGAAAAGACTATACTAACACCGGTAGTTAGTGGCATGAGCGGTTCGTTTGTATATGGTTACTATTTAGAAGAACCAAAATTTAAATTAATTGGCGTGTTAACTAATTGGTATATCACAGATAAAAAATTAGATATTTATCCTATTCAAGAGTTTATAGATTATATCGATCAGAATTGTTTCAGTAACAATTAAGCTAAAAAGTAGATTATAACTCAAATGATTTATTTGTATTTTTGACAACAGGCGTTTTAGTTAATTAGAGCATAGCATTATGGAAAGTATTACTCTTAAAGACTTCACATCGATATGAAGTCTTTTTTATTTAATCTCTCTTTAGTGGACATGTGCAAATGTGTAAATGTCCACATGTGTAAATTAATAATTGATATGACAGTTTAAGCGTTGTATAATAGCATTAAGGGATAAGAAAACGTGTACTTGTGCACTTGTGTAAATGTCCACATTTACACAAGTGCACATTAAGGAGGAAGTAACGTGGAAGAATATGAAGTTGGATATGAGGAACTATACTCGTGTGAATATTGTGGAGTTGGGTTCATGGAAGGTGCATATAACAATGAAATTTGTGATAACTGTGCGATAGAACAAGGGCTTTTAGACTAAACAATATATATAAATGTTGAGTCAACACTATAGCTCAATCCAGGTGAAAATGGTCTATAGTATTTAAATTAAAGGAGTGGGGAAATGAGTACGCAATATCATTTTGATAATATGATTTTCACATCTAGAGAAGCACTTAAAAATGTAGTGGAGAATGATTGGTATAAAAAGTATAACCAATATATGATTCAAGAATTTTTTTACATAGGAAGACAATTTGAGTTTGATGGGATCACGTATGAGGTCTTGAATAACAATGCTCAAGAATCACAGGTAGAGGGGTGGTTATATCTTAAAACGATAGGGGAAAACTCCTATAAAGCATGGATAAGTCCTAGAAAGATATTATTAAATGAACCTAGATTTAAAAAAGAGCTGGATGAAAGTTTAGAAAGAGTTAATATATCAATAGAGTTAAACGAGGATTATGTACAAATGCAATTGTTTTAATCAAATTTGAATTTTATTAAAAATGGAGGAATTGATCATGAATAAATTTCAAACTGTGAAAGATTTGAAAGAAGAATTTAGGGACAATGTATTATCTTCGTTTCTTATTTTAATTGGTACAATTATCAGTATTATATTTGGGAATTTAACTAAGAATTTGTTTGATACTAATGTATCTGTGTGGCTATATATTATAGCATGTTATGTAGTTCCATTTGTTTTCATGATATTAGAATTTTGGTTAGTTGCAAGAATAAAACGAATTGTTAAGGAAATAAACAAATGCTGAAGTAACTGTCGAAGTCATTTAATAAATATATTATTTTTTTCTATTATATTGATATAAGTAGTAAGTAGGGTAGATTTAGTTATTGTTCAATTATGATTTAGAGTGATATTGTATTGCGGTTTAAAATTATTAAGTAGGAGAGATTTAATTTGTATACATCGATGTGTTTAAGAGATTTCAAGGACTTTAAAACCGGAAAAATTTTTGATACATATGAACAGAGTAATTATGTTTTTGTAAGAGAAGAGGAAGGTAATGATGAGAAATTTGTTCAGTTGTATTCTACTGATCATCGAAAATACTTTCGTAGTGTTGGAAGAAGTATCGATATCCCGAAATTGATAAAAAAAGAAAGGTTTAGATTCTTTAGGAAAATTCAGTATGCAGAAGAAGAAAGAGAATGGTATGGATTTGATTTAGAAACAAAATATTTAAGGCGTATTCAACGAGAAATCTACTTACCGATTTATTTAATACGTGAGGAAGAATTTATACTCCAACATGCTGATAATTTATTTAGTAAAGAGTTTATATTACAACATTCTGATACTATTGATTACGTACTTAGTAGTTTAGAAGAAATAGCAAAAATGCATACTTTTACAAATGTTGATCTAGATTCTGAGATTACACGTGCAGCGGAATATTTCAATGAGTTGTGGCTTTTATTTAATAGCGTTGATAAATCAGCACAGATAGAAGTAACAAACCTACTTGGAGCGCATCGCGATCATATGAATAGAATTATAAGGGTAATGAAAGAATTTAATAGAAATTAAAGTTTTTACATTTAGTAATTTGAAAGATGATGTCAGTGATTAAAAGAATTATATTTATATTTCTCTCTATATTAATTAATAAGTAGTATTTTATGCCGAATTTGATTCGATAAATTTAGTTTAGTAGTTCGTGGTGAATGCAATTCAATTAAAATAGAAAGAAGTGATTTTCAAGTGAATTGGAAAGTGAATGCAGGAGCTGTTTTGTTGGGTATCTGCTTGTTATTTGGTTTAGCTTGGTACAGTGAGTATCAAGGTAATAAATTGATGAATTATATGTCGCAGGCGGAAAAGGAAAAGTTAAGTGGTGAGGATAAGCAAGGAGTGATATTAGGGAAAGAGGAAAAGGACGTAGGTTTTGAAATGGATACAACCTTTACTACGTCTTCTATGTTTGTACCAGGTATTAATATGAGCGTACCGATAGCAACTACAAGTACAAACCTATCTGATGGTGGGAAAAGGTATTATCTAAAGGTAAATGTAGAGGAGGAAGAATATAAAGTGTCAGTGGAGAAAAGCTTGTATGAACATATAAAAATTGGAGATAACATCGATGTTGTGGTCGGTGATAATATGATTAGAACGAAATAAAGGTGTTTCAATTCAATCAAAAAAGCACGATCATAGCGCTATGTTCGTGCTTTTTATATGTTATAGAAGTTAATTTTTAGAATGATTCAATTGTTCGAGTTCATATTCCAATGTCTTTATATCTTCAGCTTTTTTCATTTCTTCCCTGGCGTTTAACTCTTGCTCTAATCGAGCTTTGGATTCACTATTTATATATCTTTCGTTTTTATCTTCTAAAATTGTTAATTCCTCACAGGTAGCAGTAAAGTCTACAACAGTTCCACCACATTTTTCGGCTATCCTCATAGCGCCATGTTCTTCTAAGAACGGGAATGCATATGTTTTATCGTTAACGAATTCATAACTGAAAGTGGACTCATCTTCTTTCTTCCTTAATAAGCCACCAGTGTAATACATATTCCCTAAATTCACTAGCCAATATGTTAATTGTTTATCTTTTAATGGGTTCATTATTGATGATCTCCTTTAAAATGTTTAGTTTGGTATAGCGCCATGTTACTTTTTACCTGGATCTTTTTTTATCATCTGAATTTGAAAAATGTCACGGGCTGTTATGCCCAGGACTAGCATTTCATCTTTTAATGAGCGCCAGGATTCAATTTTGATAGATTTAGTCGTTCCATCTAGTAAAGTGTATTGATGGATATAATATGATTCCTCATTTTTCTTCATTATTAAACCTCTGTTTTCATTAAATTTATTGATTTTCTGTAGATATGTAAAATTTATATATTAAGGGGAGAGTGTGAGTCTGTAATTGACTCGGTTCGTTTATAGTAATTGTAATATCTTTTTAAGGATAAATTAGATTTGAATCCTATTAGCTGCATAATTTGTTCAGGTGTGCTGTTCCCTTGAATTCTTCTTAAAATATAGGTGTTTCGAAAATGTTGAGAAGAAATTCCCTTTCGGAGATTAGCACGTTTCACTTCTAAACGAATCATTTTTTGTATTGATATTTCAGTTAGGAACTTTGGTGCATCATTATCATAACTCCAATGATAAGTCCCACGTGTAAAATCAAAAGCAATAAATAGTGGGTCATTGCTGTGATATTTAGGACGTACAGGTTCAGGGATAGTTTTATAGTAATTGTATAAGTGTAATTTATCTTCTTCTTTCAAATGAATGGTTCTATTTACTTTTGAGTCTTCAGGAATCGATAAAGTGTTATTTTCAAAATGAACATGTACCATTTGCAAAGAAACAAGTTCTTTTAAGGATAGTCCATAGTCCAGGAGTAATGTAACGATAGAAACGTTTCTTTCTAATATCATTGGGCGTGTTGATAATTGTTTTTCTGTAAGGCCTTCTAGAGAAGATATGACTTCTTTTAAGCGCCCTTCCTCCTGGAATGAAACGAAATCTTCTTTACGTAATGCCCGATCAGGTGGATTTATTTGAATAACTCCTTCAATGGGGCTTGGTAAATCTAAGTATTCGTACAATCTATTTAACACAATATATATACGGTGTATAGTTTTGTCAGAGTACTTACGTTCATCTTTTAAATAAGTAAAAAAGGCTTCGAAATCTTTTTTGTGTAAAGATTCCCAAATGTTATCCTCATTAAACCTTTTTGATTGGTGCAGCCATTGAACAAAACTTTCTACATCATAAATATATCGTTTAATGGTTGAAGGTTTTCTTCCCTTACTTAATAAATAAGAGGAGAAGCCTTGTATTGTGTTTTGGATTTCTAGCATGAATACAGTCTCCTCTACTTTTAATGTTATTTAAAATGCTTATTTTGAGTGAATTTCAACCTAGTTTTTCTAGTTTCTTCTATTATAATCGTTATCCACCTTATTTTTCGCTCTCATACCTCTTAACGATTCGATAAAATGTGGTCGATGGGATACCAGATTTTTTCATGGCATTTCTAGCTGTAATTTCCCCCTCCTTCCATTCTTTATAAGCATCCATAAATTCTTGTGTAATTTCCGTCTGTGGTCTACCTAAGTGTTTCCCCTGAGCTTTTGCTAAAGCGATCCCTTCAGCTTGTCGCTGTTTAATATCTAGACGCTCTTTTTCAGCAAAAGCCGATAGGATGGTTGCAGTTGCTTTTCGTACAGCACTTTGAATAATATCATTTGTGGCGTTTCCGTTATAAGTTACGTTGATAAATGGTTCTTTTAGAAATTCTAAATTTATCTTATTTTCCTCGTAATATCTAAACTCTTCTAAAATGTCATTCATGCTTCTCCCAAGCCTTGTTAATGAATCGAAGACAATTGTGTCACCGGTGCGAACCATGTGTTTCATTATTTGATATTTTTCTCTATCCATATTACTTCCTGTTTTTTTATCGATAAAAATATCCCGTTCGTCAATTCCAATGTTTCTCATGTTAACTATTTGGCGTTCCTCATTTTGATCTTTACTTGAAACACGAACATACCCAAACTTCTTACTAGTCATAATAATTACAACCTTCCTAAAATGCAATCTTTTTCCAATCTATTTGTCTACGATTATACCAAAGATGAACCAAAAGGTATATGTTAATTATGGAATGTTCCAAAAGTGAAAATTTGATGTTTTGGAATGCTGTTTTTATTTGGTTTTATACGTTTCCAAAAGGTGTACCTTTTGGTACATATCAAGGACTTCTATTGTTTTTAGTTATATGAAAGTAAAAAGTATTCGCAAAGATGTGTTGCTGTACCCCATTACAAGAAACACTTTTACGAACAAAAAAGAATCCTTTTAAATTAAGGATTCTTTCTTACATTTTTAAATTTAAGTTGTATGGCAGTTGTAAAAATTTATCGTATTGAATCCGCAAGATGCTTTGGGACTCCTTGGCCTTGGATATCTACGGAGTATTCCATACCACTTTTCACTTTCTTTAATAAATCAAGGGCTTCTTTTGAATACTTATTAAGTCGGGTCTTCTTACCAACCTGAATAGTAACATGATATTTATTGTCTGAAGCTTTAATATTAATCCCTTTCTCTCTCCGTACTCTCATTATCAGGTCATCTGCTCCGTGCCACCCCTTATAGCCTAAAATTTCACCAACTTGCGTTAAAGTATATGGAAATTGGAAATTTATATCCCCAGCATTGTCTAGAATAGACACACCATATAATTTGGGAAGATCTTCATCATTTTCTAGAATATTAGATATCATTTCAAAATTCACGTCAACACTCCTACGTGGGATATCACTTCGTACCAATTTATATGTTCTGGCTAACAATGCTCTTAGAAGCTTAGGGTGTACATTTTCTACAGCTTTATTGGCTGCGAACGCTTCCAATATCCACTCAAATGAATTAGCTTCAATATGTTTAACTCTAATTTCTTTTCCCTGTATAACAAATATCTTTTCTTTTTTAGGTTGAGCACTTTCTGTTAAATTAGGATTATATGATAAAAAATATATATTTGAGATTAACTCTCCATTTATTGAAATGATTTCGTCAATATCTGAAAGAATTGCTTGAATATCCTGATCTTGACCACTATACCCAATAAACAAAAGAGGATGTTCCGCAAAAAATGTTAATAACTTTGCACTAAGATATTTTTTCTTTTTTAAAAATAATTCATAATCTTCATTATTAAAAACTAATTCTTGTATATTTGTAACCGATCCATGAATTTTAAAAATTTCGCCAATAGACATAGTATCTGGCCGTAGAATTTCTTGTCCCACTATAGGCTGATAATCAGGAAGTATAGTTTCTAAAAAAGTATCATAATTAGTAGTAATAACAGCATGTGGTTGTATATCCTTAATATATTCTATTTCTTGGATGTGCTCTGCATTTTCAATCCGGTCTAAAGTAAGTGGTGTAATTTCTTCAAATATATTTTTGATTTCGTGTTTTATATATACATCAATTGGAGTTCCTGTTTTAAATAAGTCTTCTGGATATTTTTCTTTATTTTTCCATGCCCATTTTTTATAATATTTAGTGAAAATCGATCCGATTTCTTCAGGAGTTAACCCGTCTTGAATATAAGAGCCTACTTCTTCTGGGATTTCTGGGCACCGTTGTTTTAATATCTCTAATAGCTCAATCCAATTTGGAGCTTGAAAATATCTTTTGGATAATCCCGAACCTATAAATAAAATAGGTTGAGTTCCCATTTCGTCTAAAGTATTTTTAATATCTTCTATGTATTCTTCTTGGTATCTTTTATAACTCATTTGTATCCTCACACCCCATTATAATGAACTTTCATTTGACAAATTCCTAATGTATCCTATATCAAATCTTTTCTAAAAATCTAATATAAATTATACAACATTTGTAAAGGAACGGAAATTATTTAGGGAAGTACAAACCAATAAGGATATTTCGTATTTTCAATTTTATTGATTGAGGTTTATTTGGCATGCTCATTTTTAAGAACCAAAAGTATTTTAAGAGTTTTTTAGTTCATTTTGTTTCCGTTCTTAAGTTGATAGGTATGGTCACCATATGATTTCGAGAAAATTGTACGTTTAGACACAATTTGGATACAGATTTGAAAGATACATGTAAAAGGTTATAAGTTTGTCCATGTATACCTTCTTTACTATAAATCAATACTAATTTAAAAAGGAGGAGTTATATGTCTACAATGCAAAGTTCTGTTAGTGTGCAAAATGATGGGAATTTTTCGCATCTAGATTTTTTTGATCCATCGACTAATATGTTGAGAAGGATTGAAGTATTTAGAGGTAGTCAACCTGAAGGAGCTTATGGGGTTACAGCACCAGGTAGTAATGTTAAGGCGATTTGTGGAAGTGATCACCTTACTCCAAAAAGTAATCGTATTTATAGGAGTTTATATTCAGAGGGACAAAAAACTGCAAAACTTCCTATGGTACTTGAACTTCGGGAAGAGAAGAACTTAGAAGGGTTACCTGATGGAAGTTGGGACGTACGTATTCGAGATTTAGATTTTAAAAGTGAAACTTTTGGAAGTATTCTACATGTTGTAGTAATTCCAATTGAAAATCAAGGTGAAAGAGCATATCAGGTTAAGTATGAACTTAGAAGTGAAAAAATTAAACCAATTCCTATTACTTCGCCATTAGGTAAACCAATAAATGAAATAGTAACTTCGTTACCTGATATAAGTATTTCTAATGAATACTTTAATGAAAAAAATATAAAGACTTCTATAGAGTTTATTTTAGATTCTAAAACAACAAAAGAAGATATAGATAATTCTTTTGCACCTTTGCATAATGTCATGAAATCTAAAGAATACAGCACATGGCGTGATAATATATATGGAATTTTAAGACTTGGAAACTTAGGGCCTAAATCCGTTCATCCGGCTGTAAATTTGATTGGTAATAACCCTGGTGTTGTTGCTGAAAGTGTTACGGTTCGGGGGTATAGGTCGGCATTAATTCTCTCCGGGAGAGCTTTTGGAATAGATGAAATGACTACAGCCACTAAGTTAATGACAAAAGAACTATCCCCTGGTATAAATAATTCTTTACCAGGAGTTTATAACTATTTTATTTTAGCTTATAAATTAAATATCTCTCTTTACCAACTTATTTTAGATAAAGTAGAAAGTGACTATGGTGGCGTACCTATGGCTTTAAAACCAGGAAGTAGATTAGAAACTAATCGACAACCAATTATAGATGCCACACAATCAATTAAAACAATGGCAGATATTGCCGAAAAATTTTACTTAATGAATTAAGCTAGTAACTGCTACCGTAAAAGTGGTGAATTATTAAAAGGTGATTTTTTCTTATAAGGAGTAGAAGAGTTCTCCCATAAAACAACTATGAAGAGATAAAATTTTCGTTTTGGGGATACTTCAAATTCTGAGCTTTATGAGTATGTGGCGATACCCCATTATATAAGTGTATAATGAAAAATTTAGTTGAAAACAAAAAGAACTTGTAGAAATCACTACAAGTTCTTTTTTAAATAATGTAAAAAAGGTGAAACCAACTATCTCATTATTCGTAACAGGGAAACTATCTTACTTACGGCTTGGTTTCATTATATAACAGATATTAACATGTAGAGTTTTAATATTCGAAAATTATGTTAATTATGTACAGAGATAATAAAGTTGTTTAATTTACAATAAAGTCATTTAAAAAATAATATAGTTGTTTAAAAATCCTTCTTCTACTAACGAGGCAGGTTAGTGGAAGAAATAGCAAGTGGGTTTAACTAGGAGAAGTGTCTTCTGTTTTTTAAATTAAGGATATCGATAAATTAAGATTTACTTACTTAACATTATACTTATTTTCGGACCGAGGCATCTAATCGGTGAGTATATACAAACCAAGTAATGCTTGCTGTTAATAATGTTGACGAAATTAAAGCTGTAAGAACACTATATGTTTGCCAAATAAGTATCGTTGACCAATCGAAGGCAAAAAACATTATACACTGGGCAATCGTAGCGATTAGGAAAATAATTGTTACGATTGTTCTCTTTTTTGTCATTGGCTGCTGCTCATTCGTTTTCCTTTTTCTTAATCCTAAGAAAAATAACAGAACGGCTAATAGGCAAAGAATAATTGTGGTAGACGACAAAATGATGTCCAAAAGCTGTGTGCCACTTATCTCATATGACTGAGTTAGATTGCCGTTTAATATATTTTTAACTTGTAGTACCAGGTTTATATTGGTATTTGCGCCGTTGCTCAGTAAGCAGATGGCTGTTCTTTCATTTGGCAGTATGGCTACTTTGGTACTAAAATTTGGATTACCCCCAGTGTGTTCTATAAACGTTTGTTCGGCGTTTACCGACCAACCTGCCGCATAATACATATCATTGACAGCCGAAACAGACATATCACCTCTATGTGATTTTTCGATGGCCCTGTGAAATATTTCGGGTATGTCCTGCACGATACCCATCTGTATGCCCATCCAACGCGCCATATCTTTTGTATTAGAAATGATATAGCCGGCAGGTTTATTCCCAGCATAATCCGGAGCGTTAAATGGAGTTGTTATAAAAAAGGAAGAACGGTAGCCCTGTGCTAACTGTCCAGTGGCTTGAGCATCTTCTTTATAAACATACGTCTGGTGAAGACCTAAGGGTAGAAATACCTGTTCCTTCATAAAGTCTTCATAGCTTTGTCGTGATACAATCTCAATAACCAAACCCAATACGTCATAATTAACGGTTCCATAGTTATATTGTTCACCGGGAGAGAACGCCAATTCTGCATCTACCAGCGTTTCCACAGTCTTTTGCAACATATCAGGCGTATTACCTTGTGGAATATTTTGAAGATGTCTAATATTTGTTAGGCCGCTGGTATGGTGAAGAAAGTTATTTAGTGTAAGGTTTTGCATATCAACAGGTTTACCTTGATACTTTAACGTAAACCAAGGTAAATATTTTTGGATAGGGTCAGTCATTGATAGCAGCCCTTGCTCTTCCAATAGCAAAATCCCCATACCAGTAAAAGCTTTACTCACCGAGGCCAACTCATAGAGTGTATTTTCACTTGCAGACAGGCCCTTTTCAAGATCTGCATACCCAGAAGAAAAGTAGAACACTTCACCATCAGCAAGTATTGAGATTGACATTCCAGGCACACCTGACGTACGACAGGCATCATCTAGCAATGCTTGTATTGCCACAGATTTCGAATCTGACAACGCATAACCTTGTATTGCGAATCCTGAGAATAATATAAATATCGTTAATACAAAAACAATAGTCTTTTTCATACACTCTCCTTTTTGAAGAATTATAAGGGTATAAATAACTTATTTTTATAACTATAAACTAAATTCTAATTTATCTTTCTATTCACCTATATAATATCAAATAATTGTGAAGAGTTACACTTAAACTAACGGGGGCGTTAGTTCAATAAGAAGTAAACAACTTTATTATTCATTTTTTAAGCATTACATAAGCAGATGGATATAATTTGAAACAACTTTAAAGAGCCTTGCTGCATATAGAATGTAGTAAGGCTCTTATCTTTTTTAATCAAAATTCAATAACTTTATTATCACTATACAATTACTCGTAACGGGGAAACCATCTTACATATGGCTTGATTTCATTATATAACAAATCTCACTATACGCACTTTTAGTATTTGAAAATTATGTGAATTTAGAAAAGGGGAATAAATAAGTATTTTAAATCCCTAAAAATCTTAATTTTATATTTCGGGAAAAACATTTTAAATCAATATATATTACATAATAAATTAGTAAAAATATATACCTAGGTAAATAGTGAAGAATGGTGCATTATTATTACAGATTTAATCCTATTTAACTACTAATTCCATTTATTATACTTCTATGAATTTATAGTTATAACAAACTATAAAATAAGAAACTCTCTTAAATTATAAAATTCTCATTCAAGAATGAAGATTTTCGAACTGTAATGTGCTTTATTTCCTTAAACACCTTTTAATTACATGTTTTACATATTCATAGTGAAATGCTAGGAGCATGAGGAATTAAAAGTCATATGAAATTTTAGGGCATGGGGAATTAAAATGGATATGAAATTCTTGTGCATGGGGAAGTGCCCAATATCTAAAGAACATAATTTGTTTTCAAACTCTTCTAGAATCTATTTCTATCATTTTTAACTTGCTGTTCGATAGTGCAAGGTATAGGAACATTCTAGTGCAGGCTAAACATGATAAGTGTGAATTTTACGGGTATGAACTGCTTATTATATTTAGACATTCAAATAATGTTCAAAAAATATGTGGGGTGATTACAATGAGAAAGAAAAAAACTAGCAAACCAAGTAAGAATTTTAGCAGAATGAGAGAAAGGAAGGTAAGGAACAAGAGGGATGATGTAAATAAATCTAGGGTTTTAATCAAGCTTGGAAACACTACTTCACTTGAGTGGGAAAAATGGACAAGATTTAGTCTAAAGACTTGTTTATTTAACGCTGGGGTACATATTACTATGCAAGTGCTACTTACGTTAATGGAATATTTTCTATTAAGTTAAATAAAAGAGCCTATCAAGGGCTCTTTTTATGTCTTATATTCTTGTTTGTAACTTATAAGCAACGTACAATTAAGAAAGTTATTATTTGTTGTTAGTAGAAATTATTTTTTTATGAAATTTTAGAGAGGGGAATAGCTATGAATCAGAAAAATGACTCTAATGAAATGTATGATTTTTTTATTAGTTACAATAGTAAAGATAAAGATGTTGCTGAATGGATTTCTTATATTCTTGAGGAGGAAGATTATGATGTTTACATTCAGGCTTGGGACTTTTTGGCAGGGAATAATTTCACATTAGAAATGCAAAAAGGCGCATCAAAATCAAAACATACATTAGCTTTATTATCAAATAACTATTTAGAATCAAGTTATACGCAACCAGAGTGGGCGGCAGCGTTTGCTGAAGATCCAACAGGAGAAAAGCGTAGGTTAATTCCTGTAAGAATTGAAGATGTGAAATTGGAGGGACTGCTTCCTAGCATCGTTTATATTGATTTAGTAGGAAAGAATGATGAAAAGCAAGCTATTAAGGAGATTTTATCAGGTGTACAAATGGGAAGAAAAAAACCATTATCCCGTCCTGCTTTTCCAGGATTCCCATCACGGAGTGATTCGAGTAATAATGTTCCACACGGTGAATGGTATAATGAATGGATTACGTTACGTCTTAATGAAATAGAGAGAGGAAGTAGTTTACCAAAAGTTTCAGAAGGTTCAAAGTTAATTGTGCATCTTATTCCTATGGAAGCAGTTACAACATCTAAAACACATAGTATAAAAGAATTGCAACAAATGAAATCGTTGCGATTAAAATTAGAGCCGTTTTGTTGTCTTGGATGGGATTCAGGAATAAATAAACATGGATATTATACATATGCTACAAGAAATTACAACGATAAAGAAAATTCATTTGGTTATGTTCAATTATTTACAAGTGGCATTATTGAATCTGTAGATACAATAATGCTAAATAATAGAGACGGATACATCCCAGCTGTAAAGTTTGAAAAAGATATAATAGATCGAATTGATAGCCAATACAAAGTGGCTTTGAAAGAGTTAGGGATTAAACTTCCTTTTGCAATTAGTATTACTCTAACTGACGTTGAAGGTCATTATATTTCTATGAATCCAAAATATTCGATGGATAAAATAGGAGACAGAATCTTAAAGTTGCCTTCAGTTGTAATAACTTCATGGGAAGAAAATATTGGAAAAGCCCTTCGTCCAAGTTTCGATGTTTTATGGAATAACTGTGGAGTTGCTGAATCTCCAAATTATGATGCTGAAGGAAATTGGAGTCCGACAGCGGGACGTTATGGTTTGTATTAAGAAGAATAAATAGTTTAGGGAAATTTAATTTTAAGCTCCACAAAAGAAGTAATAATGCAAATTTGTATAAATAAAAAGAATGCAGGTAAAATATCTGCATTCTTTTTATTTAAATTCTACATAAAATTTATTGTCAATGATCCCGAAAGTAACTTTACATGGAAAGGGGTTTTTTCCTACTGAAGCAGAACGCATACAAAAAAGCACCCAATCTTCCAGCTCTAAAGGTAAGCGATACACTTGAAAACTACCATCATTGTTTTTTACTGTTACAATCGGTATATTCAACCTAGTTTCATCAAAACCGTCCGTTGTTATTATTGCTACTGCATCATTAGTGTAAAAACCAGCGTTTAACACTTCATAAACCATTCCGTCTTCCTCAGTAATGATCATAGGTATATTTAGAAAGGGGTATTTTTTAATATCATTATGAATAACTAATCCTGCTGTGTTCTTTCTTAACTGATTCCCTTGCATTTTTACACTCCCTTAAATGAACCTAACTTGATAACGTTAATTTGTTCTATTTTATACCTATTATATTAGAAAATTGCAGTTTTATCTTGTTGTAAAAAGCATCAGTACATATAACAGCACTATTTGATGGATCAATATCAACAACAGTCATATAGCTAGAGAGTAAATAACCATCTTCGTAGTATGTAATTAGTATTTCTTCTTCAGATAATAAGGAACATAACAACATGTTCTCAATTAATTCTTTTTCTTCATCTGTTAAGATCGGCCGAGTTACTTTGTTTTTCTCCTTGATGATTTCACGGATGCCAGCAAACTGTTCAGGCATTGCTGCGAACGGAGACCATTTGACCATTCCTCTTCCTTTGGGCATATTGGCGTTACTCATGATTTATGTCCTCCTATTAGTGTGTTTCTGTGTCTAGCTGTAGCGCTATGCGTGTAGGAAATCCCACGTAAAATACTGTTCTTCCCAAACTTTGTGCGTATTTCATCCATTACTTTTGTCAACTTCATTTCTTGATCTCGTTGCGTGACATCATCAAAAAGAGAAATTTGTTCTTCTCCCTCTTTAATTAGGTTTGTTAAGGATATGTTTATGCTGCGAATGGGTTCGCCAGTATATTGTTGATGTAAAAAGTATGTACAGATATTATATATATCCATTGTTAAATTTGTTGGGCGGCTTAAAGTATGTGTTTTTCTAATACCACCGTTATAACTCTTGCTATAACCGACAGAAAACTGAACAGTTTGAGCAAGTTTGTTTTGTCTTCTAAGGCGATAACACACCTCTTCAATATGTTCCAGCAGGATGATCGGAAATT
This sequence comes from Bacillus sp. K2I17, assembly GCF_002209985.1. Classification (NCBI taxonomy): domain Bacteria; kingdom Bacillati; phylum Bacillota; class Bacilli; order Caryophanales; family Bacillaceae; genus Bacillus; species Bacillus sp. K2I17. The sequence continues at coordinate 3,061 of NZ_NJGF01000033.1, read as the reverse complement.
CTTCAATTGTATAATCACGCATTAGAATTTGGCTTTTTCCAATAGAAGTTGTGGCAGGAACATATTTTTCTGAAATACGACTAAAGTCAATTCCGTGACTATGTAAGTGTAATTCTTCTCCAATCTTGCCGAAGCTCTGCTTTAAGTATTTAAGGGGATAGTGGGCTAAATCCCCAATAGAGTGTATTCCCTTTCGATTTAACTTTTCTTCAGTTTTATGTGATATGCCCCAAAACTTATTAAGGGGGCGTATGCTCCATAGCTTTGTAGGTACATCCTCGTACTTCCAACAAGCAATTCCATTTTTGTTCTTCTTCGCATCAATATCTAAAGCAACCTTACTCAATAACGGGTTCGGAGCAATTCCGATGGTACATTCGATTCGTGTATGATCATATATTTCACGTTTGAATTTCATGGCGAATTCGTATGGATCTTGGGCGAATAAATGGATACTATCGGTAATATCCATAAAAAATTCATCTATGCTGTATTGGTGAAAATCCTCAATAGGGACGTATTGCAAAGCTAATTTTGTTATGTAATTGGAACATTTTATGTAAGTACTCATAATTGGATTTACAACAAGAATGTCTTTTCTGCGAGGAATCTCGTATAATCTTGCCATTTTCTTCACACCTAATGCTTTTAATGGTGGAGTTGCAGCTAGAACGATTGAACCATTTCTATTCACATCACCTACTACAGCCAATTTTGTATGCATAGGGTCTAATCCCATTTTGATGCAACTAACTGAAGCGTAAAAACTCCGTAGATCTACACATAAGATGATTCTATTCGGTAGGATTGAATAGTCATACACTGTGATTCCTCCTTAAACAAAGAACGTCTGTTCTTATTATACACGAACTAACGTTCTTTTATGAAGGGGATTTTAAATATAATAAAAAAGTTTATAATTAAGTGAGAAGCTGTACGATCAATTAATAGTTGTAACTAAAAATAGATTTAAGGGGTTGAATTCTATGGGGAAAGTTTGTGCTTATTGTAATTCTAGTTCTAGGAAATTAACAGGTGAACATATTTATCCGTATGGTCTCATCTCTAAATTCCCCGAATTTGATCACGTTTTTTTTGAAGAAGGAAAGGCAATACCATTATCACCAAAAAAACAGGTAGTTAAAGATGTATGTGAGAGTTGTAACAACGTGGCACTTTCGAAATTAGATGATTATGGAAATAAATTTATTCTTAAATATTTTTCTAAAGATATTTTGCCTAAAGAAGAAACAAGTATTGAGTATAATCAACTTGTGTTAAGTAAGTGGGTAATGAAAATCTTATACAATGGTATGAGAAAGGAAAAAAGCTCTAATTGGTTGAAGCAGAATGCGAAGTATATTATAGGAGAAGATTCTGAAGCAACAAGTAAATATAGCTTGTTCTTGGGGTCGTATGTAAAATTAGGCGCTATGATGGGTATGCCTTTTTCAGGAATAGCGAATCCGAAAATTTTTTTAGCAGGTAAACCTTTTGGGAAAGAACCTGATTTATATGAGAATGAAAATGTAGAAGTAATATATCTTTTAAGATTAATGAATGCAATTTTTGTGCTAGTTTGTTGGAAAGAAAATAAATGGAATTCCTCTGAAGAAGAGGATTTAGCTAGACTATTACCTCATACGATATTAAAGGAGGATCAAGATTCCGCAGTGATTGTCCGAGCTACTGATGTTATTAATAGTTCGCATCATTATTTAGTATCTTCAAAACGGGCGCAGTATGATCATGATATGATGATGAAAATGATGCAATTTGGTTTGTTTTAGAATATATTACATCACAATAAAGTAATGTATTGTTTGTATATAAATATGATCGATTAATATAAAAACTCCATTTTTAGTTATTCTGAAATGGAGTTTTTATATTTTATAAAGTTACACGCCATCTTATTTTACACGCCTGGAAAAACACTTGAAAAAATTCCTCATTATATAAAGGTAAGTCTGAGAGATCTACTTTATATCCGTTAAATAAGGATTGTCCAGCCTTAACGAGTGGCAGTGTAGTTCCGGTAAGTGCACCAGGATTTACTCCTTTAATACCCTCTTCAGGAGAGAGTAATTCACCTAATGGAGAGTATTCTATCCTACATAAAGTCCAATCAAAACACTTGTGTATTTCAGGGTGTGCAGTTATATAGAAAGCTGCTTCATATTCAGGATCATCACCAGGCTCAATTCCTTTTGCATCTAATAATCTAATGTAATTACGTTCATGTTCTTCATTTGCAAAATACATTATTCTATCCCCTTTGTTATAAGAATCTTCTTCAATATTTTCAATGAAACTTTGATATGTTCATATTTATATTTTCGGTATCTTTAATAATTATCCTTTTTAAAAGATTTTAAATGGGGTATAGCGCTATGAATATCTTTATAACCGACAAATCATAACAAAGACCGTGCGAGCTTCGTCGATGGATTCTAAAAGGGATTATTACTTTAATATGGAATTTTCCTTATAGGAGGTGGCGTAGCGCTATGTCAGAAGCAGAGATAGTATATACCAGCAATGAGGTCTATGGTCGTTTAGGGGTAAGTAGCAGCACACTTAGAAAGTATTCGGATGTTCTTGAACGTGAAGGATATGATGTAAGGAAGAATAGTCGAGGGAGAAGGGAATATACAGAGTTTGATGTTGTACTTATTGAACAGTTAGTAGAGTTAAGTAAGCAAGATGGTATGACTTTAGAAAAAGCTGCGAAAATGATTGCAAAGCAGTTTGGAATTGCTAATAAGAAAGAGGAATCCCAGGATTCAGATCCAGTTCCTTATCAAATGCAGTATCAATTCCAGCAACAATATAGCGCTATGATAGAAGAGATTAATAAGGTGCAGCAAGCAAACCTATTAGAAATGGAAAAGAGAATAGGTGATCGTGTAGATAGAAATAACAAATTAATCGAAGAGGATATTAAAGAAAGAAATAAATTAATAATGGAAGATATGAAAGATCGGAAGGAACATGAAGAAAGGATAGAAAAGAGGTTAGAGCTAAGGGATGATAATCTTATGAAGATGGTCAGAGAGAT
>NZ_NJGF01000032.1:0-42857 GCF_002209985.1 Bacillus sp. K2I17 | reverse complement strand
TGGAGACCCTTCAAAGCAATATCAAAATTCCCAGAAGGATATGAAGTAAGCTATTGTGATGGAATTAACGGCGCATACAAAGGCAGTATTAACTCAAAGGAACCTCTCACAGTATTCTTCCGTAAAGAAGGCTGGATTGATATTGGTGGGAATCGTTGGGCACCAGAGAAACATTTTGACATTGTAGATATTCGATAAAAGGTTAAGGTCCACTCGTATGAGTGGCACAGATTAGGAACTTAATATATCGGATGTAGAATTAGTAAAGAAACAATTGATTAAGTTAATATAGACATTGCATCCACAAAAAATAATGAAATTAAAAAGTGGAAGGTGCTAAAAAAGTATCGTAGTAATACAATGAAGTTTCAAAAATATTAAAGAGATTATACAAACTCTTACTCCAGTGAAAAACACACAAGTAGAAATAGAAAAGCAGTTACTAAAATGAGACAGCCAAATGAAGGATTTAACAAATCTTTAGAAAAAATAAAGAAAAAAGATAGTGAAATCAAAAATAAATTAAACACATCAGAAGAGAATGTTAACGGTATAAATAGAAGATCCCTAAAGCACAATTAAAAACTGAAGAATTAACAAAAATAACAACTGAAAAGAAAATACAAACGGAGCAGCTATAAGCTGCTCTATTTTTGTTTTTTAGGGGGAGAGAACAAGATGACAAATCCTATCCAAAATAAACATCCAGAAGACAATCAATTACAGAGCCAAATTATCAATCAAATCATTCCAATCTTAGAGAAGTTAGTTATGCAATTCATTCAAAATCCAGCCTCGAATGAGGATGCGATTCCAGGTAATGACAATAAATTCATGGAAATTGATGATGTTGTAGATAATTTAGTGAATGCTGGGATTATTACCGCTAGCAATTTTAATGTTAACGTGGAGCTATTTAGAGGTAGTCCAATTACGGTTTCCATTGTCAAATCTGGGGATCCAGCAGTAGAAGTTCCTGTAGAAGTTGATGCTGGGAATTCTATCGAGGAACATATAGATGAAGCAGATAAAAAGGAAGGAACTAAATAATGAAACGGAAAGCCGAGCATATATAATGTAGGCTTTTTTATTTTAAATCAAATAAGAAATGGGAAAGAGGTGGCAATATGGATGATATACAAGAGATGAAAGGTGATGTTCAGGAAATAAGGCAAGATATTAAGGACATACGATTAGAGATTAGAAGTTTAGAAATGCGGACAACAGGTAATGAAAAAGATATTATTAATATCAATAAGCAATTAGATAAGATTAGTGCTAATACAACATGGATCTTACGCCTTATTATTGGTGGTCTAATTGGAGCAGCTCTGACTTTCCTCTTGAAAGGTGGCGGTATGTAATGATTGAAATTACGGCCATAATTGGAGTTGTTGTAGGATTATCACAAATTGCAAAAACAAATGGATTGCAAACAAAATATATTCCGATATTTAATTTGACGCTTGGCATTATACTGGGTGTTTTATTTTTGTCTCAAGATATCAAAATGAATATATTTCAAGGAATGATTATCGGATTGTCAGCAAGTGGATTGTTTGACCATACGAAAATTATGAAAAAGGATGACAATAGGAAATGAAAAAGAAATAGAAGCATATCTTACCCATAGTTGTTGCTATGATTTTAGTAATATCAATTGGAACAAACACATTTGCTGATAGAATTCTACTTATTCCTGATATAACTTACCAACCTTACCGTTATGTTGGTGCTTATGATGGAGTTATGGCACATTCTACAGCTACCCTGAGGCAACAGCAATTAATATTCAAAAATATGAGTCTTGTACATGGCGTTCAGCGTTTGTTCACTATGCAGTTGATGGGATGAAAAGATTCAAATTGCATCCCCATTACGAGAAGAGTGAAGCTGCTAGTTCAAATAGCTTGTTGGTATTATTTTCGATATTTTAAAAAATATACAGGAAAAGCAGATAAGTTAAGAACCTACCTGTTTCTGCTGTAACAAAAGAAAGAAGGATTAGCGGTGGAGACGGCGGATTGAAAATAGTATGTAGTATTATTTAAAAATATTCAAGGGGTGAAGAAACATGGAATGTTTGATAAATGGTATCTATGAAATTAATCAGCTAATTAGTAAAACAAAAGAGAAAAACAATGAGTAAATATAACAATAAGAAAGTTAAACTAGACGGTCATGTGTTTGATAGCAAAGCAGAAGCCGATTATTACTCCAGATTAAAAATTCACCAAGCTGCAGGTGAAATAACAGTTACAAGCTCTTGAAGAAGATTACAGCACGTTATTAAATGAATTCACTGCAATTACTACAGAAAAGGATCATGAACTAGAGCATGACCTTCGAAAAATGCATATCAATGTACGTGCTGTAGAAGAAACGGCTGCGAAAGAAAGTGAACATCGTTTGGAGTTACAAGGTAGATCACAAGCGTTTGGTATGGCGCTTAAGGCAGTCTTGTAGGTGGATGATATGAAACTGAAAAGAGAAGAACGAAAAGAGCTCACATACCAAATTGGCGATATTATCGAACAGAAATGTAGACGTTGTAATTATAATCGCACATCAAACGAATGTTTCAGTATCAATGAATGTAAGGCGTGGCCGACTGGTGAAGAATTACGCTAGTTGGGTAGATATTTTGATACACAACCTAAAAAGAATGGTGGACCTAGACGGGGAGCACCGAGCGGTTTAACACCTGAGGTTGTGAGGAATTTAGATATAAAAGGTATACGGGATAAAGATATTGGTATTATGTATGACCTTAGTCCCTCGTATGTCGGGAAAAAGAAAAAACAATGGAAACAAGCGGGTATTTGGAAAGGTCCCACTGATATGAGAGAAATCAAAATAAGTGGAGCGAATGCCTGAAGTAGTTGTTGTGAAAGCCATGTCGTATGATGAGTTTGTAAAAAGCATAAGAAGCTAGAATACAAGTTTGTATGGAGAAAGCATAGAGCTGTTTTGGAATCGATAAAAAGTACTACGGGCTTAGATGTAGAGGATTTAATTCAAAGTGGTATGTGATTTGAATGATGAAAAGTCCTAGCTTAAAGTGCTAGGACTTATGGAAGTAAAGTTATTACAATTGTCGATTCCATAATAATGACTGTTAGGAACTTTCATAGTATAACTAATTATTTATTATAAGTATATATAAATTTTTGAAAATTCTATAAAATATTTAATTTAATAAAAAAAGCAGTCAGCTTGCGCTAGGCTGCTTTGCTCCTTAATGGCGTTCTCGTTATGTAATTTAGATGAAAATACTACTTACTAGGAATAAAGCTCCTAGCAAAATTCGAGAATCAACTAAAATCAAGAACTGGTTTTTTTGTGGTTTTCGAAATTCCTTTATCAAGCTAAAAACTGCACTCATTACGAAACATATATATAACAAAATCATAATTGTTCCTGTTATAATTAACAATCCTAATATATTGATAATTTAATTATATAACGAAAAGTATATACATGTAAGTTTTTAACAAAATCATTATTTGAATTAAGAAGGGCACCGTTAGGGCGTATGGCGCTCTTTGACCAAGAACTATATTGTATATTTGTTATAGTCCGTATAAGTATATGGAAATTGAAAATAAGCCGTGAATTAAATTTTAATAAAATCGTTATTTGGTTACAGCGTATATAAACAAGGAAGAGCCTGATATGGCTCTCAGGCTCTTCCCTCAATAGCAAAGAGTAAGTCTTTTAATTACTCTTTGTTCATATAGTAAAGGATTGTTAACGAAAATCCAAGGCTCTTTATATTGAGAAATAAAGAAGAATTATTATAAAGAACCTCATCTTTTTTCGTAAATAAAAGAGCAGCAAGCAAAAGCTAACTGCTCAATACAAGGAGATACAAAGAAAACTACTTCAAATGAGTTATGGCATACAGCCTATATACAGTATTGACGGGAAATTTATTTTAAATCCAATTTACTTAAAGTAAATATCCCTACAGAAATAATGGCTGCGCCTACTGCAGAACCTATCCAGTCTCTCAAGCTTAAGGTATTTAAAGGTGTATCTGTTAGATCCATAATTAAAAAGATAGCAAAAATTAATATACCGAATGCCAAGCCTCCCCAAAATGTTTGTAACGATTTAATAATCTTTTTTCGGAATTTGTTCATATAAATCATCCTTACTAATACTTCGTATTTTTATAAATAAATTATTGCATGTGTAAAAATTGAAAGTACGAAATATGCAATATTGCATATTAGAACTCAAAAAAATAATCCATTCATAAGTAAATAAATTGAACGGAGGGGAACCGTATCGTATGAATCAAAAGGAAATTAGTATTATGTATAATCGTAGCTTTACTTATGTTGGAAAGCTTAAAAAGAAGTGGGAAAGTGAGGAGAAATGGAAAATAAGAAAAACTAAAATGGCCAATAGAATGATTGAAGAATTAGACCACTTTTTTTGTTCTGGTGTTCCAGGACCAATTGCTAACTTTTTCCTAGTTTTAGAGTTTAATTGCCAAATCATGCCCAATATGTAAACGATGATAAAAGGCCAAACATTTGGATAGCCGTTATATTTTTTTAAAAAGTAAAAACATTGCTAAACCGGAAATTATTAGCCAAATCCCATTAATCTTTTGTCTAGGGTATTTGTAGGTTTGTGTTTCCATGTTGTATTCTCCTCCTACGAACAGCCATTAAATATGTTTTTTTCAGAACCTCTATGTAGTCAAGCGAAATACCTAGAACATCATAACAAATATAGCTGACTGTGTTTGTGAAATTTTGTCTGATACTTTAGAAAAGTAGTATTGCAGAGAAAAACAGTATTTTTAATAGAGGAACACAATGATTTTTGAAAGGTTATTAAACAGAACTTATTAAGAAAATGTAGGAATTAATAAAACTTAACAAAATAGTTATTTCATTGTAAGTAAAAAGAGCACACATATAAGCATGCTCTTCGATAAGAAAGGTAGATCTCTATGAGCGGAGAGACTACATATAATATCGTATGTTGGTTTCATTTTAATGTGAAGAAAAAATCAACAAAATGTCAACGGAAAATCAACAAAAACGCTATTTTAAATAAAAGAACAGCTAGTGAAATCTAACTGCTCAGTTCTTTGAAAAATAAGAATTAGAATTTGTTTTATTAATGTTTTACATCAATCAACTAAATTGCTTTATAGAGGTTAATAAACTTTTATGAATACGCAATAATGTTTGAACATCATCTTCTTGAAGCTGCTGTAATGCTAGGGACATCGCTTTGTAGGAAGTAGAGTTTTCAATGGATTCTTTCGATGCCTCTTGTCCTTTGGGTGTTACTTTTAATTTTATTTCTCTACGATCTTCATCTGATTGTTTTCGTTCGATGAACTCTAGATTAACTAATTCATCTACATTTACACTCACTGTACTTTTAGGAACTGAAAGACGTTCTGAAATCTCTTTAAGAGTGATATTAGGAATTGCATAAATTGTATTTAAAATACCCATTTGTTGTACTGTTAATCCTAAACTCGAGGCGTTTTGATGTGTGAACTTTATAATTTCTTTGTTAATTGTTACAAATGACTGGACAACTTCTCCCGCTTGTTTGAAACTATGATTTTTTAAGTTCATTATATTCAGTTCCTTTCTTTCTTTTTTAGTTTAGACTAACACAAAATAGTTCATTGTTGAACTATCTATCTTTAAACTAATTCGGAAAAGAAAAAAATATATATTATTAATAGAAAACTTAATAAAAATTTCATTTTGTATAAAAGGGGAATGGATATGTGTTCTTATTGGGAAGACGCAGTTACAGATTTATTTAAGAAGCAAGAGCAGGAACGAAATAAAAGAGCAGCTAGAAAAAGCTAGCTGCTCGGCTGGTTCTCCAAAAAGGGGAAAGGTTAGAGACTGTAGTAAATGAGTTATGGTCATCGCCTAAGCGATATTTTAGCTAACCTAAAAAGAGCACCTTTAAAAAGTGCTCTTTAAGGGAAAAGTAAGATATTAAAAAGAAAATTAGAGTTTTATGCTTCGAGATAATATATGATCATTTCATCAAAATGTGACGATGAATCACAAAAGAACAGTTAACAAATGTTAACTGCTCGTTCTAAAGGTGACAATCTAGATGCATAAATGTAGTATGGCCAAGAGTAGGGATAGCCATTCAAGTAAGTAGATTGAACGGCGGGAAATCGTATCGTATGAATCAATTTTCATTTTTTGAAGACGGAAATGCATGGGATGCTTTTTTCTTTGTTATATAGCAATTATACATTAAGCGTGAATCTGAACAAAATGGGTATTTGAATAGATAATCTTCCTTAAAATAACCTTAATTAAAACATTAATTTTCTAGATATCCTAAATCAAGTTTATTTACCGTTACGTTCATAGGAATCCTGAGTAGTTCAATGGAAATGGTGATGTGAATGAATACAATAATAAGCAGTCAAGGCCGGACATAGATGATGCATGGCATGAAAATGTGTTTAAAAATGAATATCCAAAGCAATATTAAGATTTTGAAGGTTGGAACAAATAAAAGTAGCAAATCAGCTGCTTTTTTATTTAATAAAAAAGCATTTTAAACATTTCTTATAGAATCGAATACTTATGTAAATATGGGAAACAGATTTGATTCTTGGAATGAGGGTATCGATGTGGATATAACACATATTATGGCGAGAATAGTGGTGAATGGGAAAAATCTTCCGTTTACTTCAGTTAGAACCTCTACGTGGATTAATGGACCTGCGAACGATTTAATTGTTACGACTAAGCAAAGAGTGAATGAACTTTATCGGTTTATGTGGTCACGGGTGCCAGTTATTCTAACAATGTATTTCCTTCAGGGTGCTGACGTAATGAGATTTGCTAGGGTTGCTGGAGTTGATGAAAGTGTAACGGGAGAATATATATATCATTTTATTTGGTGATAAGAAAAACTTTAAGTAGCCTAGCAGCTGCTTTTTTATTTTGAACAGAAAAAAAGAACATGCAGTGGCTCCTTTTCATAATGCTATCTTGTACTTATTAATTTTTCGCTTAACATCCATAAAAGCTAGTAGTGCTGCAGTAGCGCAAACACCTTTAAACCAAAGAAATTCAGAAGAAAATAGTCCGCCAAAGAAAGCAACCCAGTGTACAAAACAAGTAATACCAAATAACCAAAGCATGATTTTTAATTCTTTTGAGGAATACTTATAGTTTTTGAATCTTTCCCACATATGTATCAACTCCTATTGTTATGAGGTTCTGTAGTTTTTCTTTTTAAAATCGCGCATGTTGAGGATAAAGAATAAAAGGAAGATAAAAGCTGCGATGCCATTAATTCAGTAGTATGTGCGCCCTGTTGTGAATCCGTTATAGAAGGAATAGACATTCCAAATTATAAGAAGTACTGAACAGATAGTAGAGATTATTAATGAACTAAAACTTCTCATGATTTTCACCTCGATTCAAAATGTTAGAACTTATTTATAATTTTACATTTAAATAAATAGATTTACAAGAAGAGGAATGAAAAAGAACCCGATGGAGTTCGGGTCCTTTCGTGAGTGATGATGTATTTTCGGTTTGGGAACTGAGAAAATACAAAAATATAATACATCGAGATTTAGAGAATTTCAATACTAAATTAGGGATTATCGCGAGGTGGTGAATATGGCTAGGCAACAAAGCTTAAATTGTAAGGTGGATAATTTGTTACTATATTTAAATTTTTACAAAAAATAACCATTTTCTTCAGATTTCAAGAAGGTTTTACAAAAAAATACATAGAAATATAAATATATGATAATGAAATGAGTCGAATTTTCATCATGACTGATATCTATAATATGTTCATTTCAATTAACATGAAATACATATAGAGGAGAGCGATTATGAAAAGGAAAATTGGTACAGCGGTCGTAGGTTTATCTGTTTTAGGATTTGGAATTTTTGGTTTTACTCATGGAAATGGTGGAGGAGTTGTTCAAGCGGCTTCAGTTGGGGATCATGGAGGAGCGCCTGCATATGCGCATGGAAATCATGGAGGAGCACCATCTTATACTCATGGAGAGGGATGGTCTCCGAGTTATGCACATGGACATACAGGAGGAGCACCGTCCTATACTCATAGGCATACAGGAGCACCAGTTTATGGATATGGAGACTATCCAGCACCTTCTTTTAATGGAGGAGACACTCCGGCGCCTAAGTTAGAAGCTGATGGGGATCATGGAGGAGCGCCAACTTATACTCATGGACATTTCCCTGCGCCGAAATCAGAATCACATGGGAATACAGGAGCACCAGCTAATACAGAGCCTGGTGGGGGAATTTAACTAATACTAATATAAAAGTTGTAAGTTTATATATAAGAAAAAAGACTTTGTAGTTTACAAGGTCTTTTTTCTTTGTAAAAAAGCTATTCAAAGAGGAAAATAACCGAATTTCTTCCTAGTTGTATAGAAGGTGGTGGGTGATATGACGTGAAGCAAAAACACGAGTTAGCTCAAGAAGGTACATGCAAGGTATGAAGTACAAGGAACTGGCTGAGAAATACGAGATTAGTATTAATATACTGTTAAGTCTTGGAGAAAAAGGCATGATTGGAATCGAAAAGGGGTGCACCTAGATGCGTAAAGATGAAAGAATGAATCGTTTGGCAGTAACATTACAAACTGATCAATCTATTCTAGGGTTTGTTACAGGGAGGGTACGATGGGAAGAAGAAAGTTCTTAAAATTAAAAAAATCCCAAAAGATAAAGCTGAAAAAATTAAAAAAGGTGATAAATTTGTTACATCTAGTCTAAGTGAAAAGATAATATCTGGTCTTGAAGTAGCAGAAGTGGTGGACTAAGAGTCAGATGAATATGGTCTTACTCAAATCATTTATTAGGGTAAAAAATAATTTATAAGTGCTAACAATTTTGCAAACGAACTTACTAACAATTATGTAGAATAGACAAAAATAATCGCTAATATGTCGTTTTTGAAAATAGCTGTAATTAATTAAATCACACTTATACGAAATGCTCATAATATTATTTGTGATATCAATCATAATGTCTAGAATTGTGTAGTATTCAATTGAGAAATCATCAATTTAAATAGGACGCAAGTAAGTTAATTGGATTAAAATTAAAGCAACAAATCAACGGTAGTAATAATAAAGCTGGATAAAATCAAGTTTTATGTATTAAAAGAGGCAAAACTGCCTCTTTTTTTATTTTTAACAAAATACGGATTTTGTATGGAATTTCCTCCAATGAATTCACCATGAATAGGGTTGTCTCATATCATGTAAGGATTGCTTTATTACGATTATAAAAGGGTGTGAACGTATTGGAAGATGTTTATGCAAAAATTGACAGTTTAAAAGCAGAACAAAAAGAAATTATGCGAGATATTCGTAATTTAGAAACTCGCACAACAATTAATGAGAAGGACATAGCTACAATTAATAAGCAATTAGAAAAGATTAGTCTGAATACAACTTGGATTCTACGAATTATTATTAGCGCAATCACTATGTCGGTTTTGGGTTTAATATTAAAAGGGCTGATTTAAAATTTAAAAATAAAAGTACTTATGGAGAGGGGGACAAGTGTCTCTCTTTATTTTAGCCAAGAGGGTTCCTTTAGAACATGTCATAGGTGATTTGTACGATTGGATGAGAGACATTAGTCATTACTTATCGATGGTAAAGTAGATATATATAATTTGAAAAAGTCCCTCAATAATATTAAAGGTACCTTGCTCACGCAAATGATCTGTAAATCAATTTATTTTTGATATACAGATCATTTGTATGATAATATTTATAAAAAATTGCTAAATCATGAAATTACATAAATGCTTTTAGAAGTTCTTGAATTAATGGTATTGCTCCACCTATAAATTTTAAAACTGCCATTGCGATTTCCATATTATTCTCTCCTCTGTTTTTGTATTAAGATGTGTTGAATCTTTATAACCTTATTATAGTAAGCGCTTACATATATAACAATACATTTTTGTATGCAATATTGCATATTTATACGTTTAGACAAAAATTATATCTCTACTAGTCATTTTTTAATGGTACCATACGGAGGTGAGAGTCTTTAAGGGTTCGCCATAATAGGAGGAAATATGGAAAGAGTACAAGTGATTTACAGTAATCTGAAAATTAAAAGTTGGGCTAAACAGGTATTAGCTGTAGGAGGAGTATTAGGGTTCTGCTACTTGGTGTTATATGTTTTTAGTGTATTAGTTGTTATGTAAATACTATATAACTAAACTAGTAGAGTCTTGCCTTGATAGGTAAGGCTCTTTTGTTATCTGTAATGAGCAAACTACATACAAAACCTTTCAAGTTTATCAGGTACCATATATGGTGCCTTATTTCTCTATATTTTAGAACACTAACTCCTATCATTGAAAGTAAATAAATTTCTATTTAAAAGTACTCATTTATATTAAAAACACAATTTTATTGATAAAAAATGCGTTTTTATTAGATACATCTTAAAAAGACAAGTATAAGTTATATTACGTTTTGGTGAAATTTTTTTATCTTTGAAAAGGATTTAAATCTTACAAATAGTTTTGATCCCTTTCTGTATACCATAATTCCTATATTATCATATGAATATAATATACTGAAAATGATTTAAAAGCAAGAATATTAGTAGTGGTCCGCCACATGTCCATCAACTTAATGTATGTGAAGTCTTTATTTCATAACAAGAGAAAAAGAGCACCTTGTATAAGTGCCCTTTAGAAAATAGCATAAGATAATTACTACATACTTAATCAACTGTAATATTTATCGCAAGAGTTGCTTTCACTATTACAGCAAATACAGAATGTTTTTTCAACGAATATACTAACACCACCATTTTCGTTAGTTGCATTTGTGAAAATAAGACTTTTAAAATCTTCTACTTGAAATATTCTAGTATCAAGCGCCTCCAAAGTAACAGTAATTGGTCTAGAAGAATTCCTTGTCACAATGGTTACTGTAACAGGAGGGAGACCGCCAATAACAAAAAATTGAAGTAATGCTTTATTATGGTTGTTAGTGAAATCTTCAAATGCAGTGATTGTTGAGTTAGGGGGAACAAAAATATCTAGTAGTATATTTCCATTTAAATTAATCCCAGTACCAGATATTGTATGTGTTGCAATGGAGCAGGAAGCTTTTTGCTGTGCAGAATTCGATTGTTTTTTATAACATTTTTTATCGTTTTTGTAAAAGTAATCAGCCATCTTTATCTTACTCTCCTTTTCGAGGTATCAATATATTCTATTTATCAAAAAGGAAAAGTGCTTGTACAAAAATATGAAATCCGCTCTATAAAGCTGAATGAAAACGCTGTTTTAAAAGATATTCTTTGAATTTCTATTTATACTAATATAAATAAAAAATGAATAAACTTGATATAACATACAAAAGATTGTTCAAGAAAGAGCAATATCCATAATAACATTTGAAGGTAAGAATTATGATTGGAAATTTAAAACGCCATCCTCATTATGGTCACACTTTAGCTGACCATCCTATGGAGCATCATCGTCATCCATTATCACATCACGGTCCTATTGTACATGTTAAAGGAATCATAAAACAAGTGGAAGAAGATGATACAAACCCTCAAGGGGGTACTTATCAACATATTATAGTTAATCAAATAGAACTTATTGATGCCCATGGATTACCAGAATCATTAACCATCGATACGATAGTATTTTGTGCAATTCGTTATGGGGATAATTTAGGAATACGAAATCGTATCCCAGATTTAGAAGAGGGAGAAGAAATTGAATTACGAGGTGAGTATTTAGATAAAACTACTGCGACTCCAAGCGAAGGGAATCCTGGGTATGTGGTAATACACTTTACTCATCGCCCTGTAGGATTTATTAAGTATCATGGGACAGAGTACAGATAGAGATTTGAATATCAGAAAAAAACAAAACTAATTTCCAATTTTTCGAATGGAATGTATCACATGTAAGTGATACATTCCATGAATTACTTTATTACTAATAAGTATTTTATATTTAAACGTTTTGCATAACTTTACTCGAACTTTATGGGTGGAAGAGTTAAGGAGGAATCATAGATGAAGAAGGAATTGAAATTAGCGTTTTCTGGAGGTGGGTTTAGAGCGACTTTTTATGCATTAGGGGGATATAAACGTTTAGTTGAATGCAAGCTAGATCATTGTGTAAATAGTATTAGTTCTGTTTCAGGTGGCAGCATTACTGCCGCCGCTATTATGCTTGCATTGCATAAAGGTGGATCATTCCGTAATGTAAATGATTTTGAAGAACGCGTAGTGAATCCATTGGTAAAGTTAGGACAAATAGATCTTCGTACCAAGTTACTCACGAATTCGTTTACAAAACAAGCATTATCTTTCAAGTCTATTCGTGAAAAATGCAGCAAAGCCTTTCCTACAATGTTAGATAAATATTTATGTGAAGGGGTAAGAATGAAGGAATTAGAAAATTCCTCTATAAAATGGTACTGTAATACAACTTGTTTAGATACGATGAGGATGTTTTATTTTTCCAATCAAGAAATATATGGAACACTTATTGGAAAATCAAATGATTTTGATGATATTACAGTTTCTTATGCTGTTGCGACCTCAGCTGCTTTTCCAGTTTTATTCGCACCTATATCACTATCATTAGAGGGAAGAAATTTTAGTGATCCAGAAAATAGAATGCAGGGGAATCCTTTGTTGAAATTTGACACACTTTGGTTTTCTGATGGAGGAGTATTTGATAATATCGGGACTGAGCCGATATTAATATCAGATGGTGAGAACAAAAACAGTAGCTCCTCTTCAAATACAAAACATAGAAAGGAGCCTATGAAATTTATTCCTGATCCAGACGCAGGTATTGATGAAATTTACCTTGTTTTAGACGCTTCTGCATCTGAAAAATTTTGGAAAGAAGATGAAATACCTTCACATTTTGAATTAACTAAACGGATTTTAGATACATCTAATAGTCAAATTGTAGTTTTAAGGAGAAGATTATTAAAAACCTTAGATTCCAAAATATACCCAGGATTGCAACTTATTCTTAGTAAACCTATTCAATCTTTATTCGAAAAAAATAATAATCCTTTTTATAATGATAAAACTCCTTTACCTGATTATAAATTACCAAATCGTTCTAAGGATGTTGAAAGTCTGTTAGCTGGTCTTCGCACTGATTTAGACAGCTTTCATGATAGTGAGATTAATACTTTAATGCGTGCGGGCGAAATAAGAATGGATATCGCGTTAAGGTCGTTATTACCTGAGTACATGGAGAATATAAATACCGTGCCTATTCCTGTATTTCCTTCGGAAGATATGGATGATTTAGAAAAAATATTACGCCGAGGTGGAAAACATAGATTTACGGGAGGATTTTTTGAGAATTTACATGATGTAGATAAATTTTAAAATAATGAAAATGTTTTGTGTAATTTTTATTTTGTTTAAAAATACTAATAATATTCATACGCTTGTAGTTTGAAATTATCAAATGGGGAATTTAAAAAAATAAATTAAAATAGTCAAAATGAGAATTAGCTAAATCAAACAATAGATAAAACTGAATATTATGTTGATAAAAGAAAATCATAGTTGTCATGCATGAGTGATAAAGTTAATCAAAAGAAATTAATAAATTTTAGAAGAGGGATTTTAAAGGGATATTATATAGTCCTACTAGAAAACTAGAGGACATCAATTCATTAAAGCAGCAATGAAAGTTGTTTTAGGAATAGGTGTTCTTTTTATTTTGAAAAGAGAGATGGGAAAATGAAGGTACTAAGAGATCAGTTACGTGAGTGAAAAAGCAATCCAAGAAAAGAAAGAAGAAAAAACAAAAAGAAAAATTAAGTACTCGTGAAATTGGGGGGAATGAGGATGCATAGTCCTTATTATGAACGTAGACGCGAAGCGTTAAGACAAAAGTGATTTTAAAATAAAAAGGAGTGCTTTTACATGATTAAACAATTATCTTTCTTACCAAAAATCGATAGAGCAGCAACGCAAGAGAAGTTAGAGGGTGTTCTTATATAAACAGTTAGGAATGATTTGTAAGGAAATGAAAGTCACTCCTCCTTATGAAAGGAGAGAACATGGCCCTATACATAATGTTGGAAAGGCTTTGGAGGATATAGCGATTGCTAATTTGCAACAAAGTGAGCATGAAGAGTGGCTGGAGTTAATGTCATTTTGTATTGATTAGTTTTTAAGCCGCTTAGATCATGGCTGTACTGGTAAGATACAGAGGGAGATTATTAATAAGCGTTATTTAGAAGAATCTGTATGTGATTATATGGTCTATAGCGAAATTGGAATGGCTGAACGTATTTATCATCGTTGGAAGTTCAGAGCAATTTCTAATTTAGCTTTTGCTCTTAAATTAGAAATTAAGAAGTAATTGATTTAAAGCCAAAAAAAGACCACCCTTTTAGGCGGTTTTCTTATTCATATATTTGTACCACAATTATTTTTTTGTATGTGGTTAAAACTAGTTTTTAAGAAGCATATGCTTTAGCAACTGCAGAAATTCTTTATCACTTTTATCATTTTTTATATAATCCTGTTCATAGTTAAAAATCATTCGCACTAACATAAAAGCTGTTAGCGGTAATGGTACCTTATGAAAAGTCCCTTGCTGATAACCTTTTTCAAGCAAATTACTTATCATTTTAATTGCTTCTTCTTCAGATTTTTTAAAACAAGCTATAATTTCAGGTGAATGGTATTCTTTATATTCTTGAAAGAGTGTAGAAACAAATGGGTCTTGATGATATTCTAGGCTGATATATTGAAGGATTTTTTGTATTCGAAGTAAAACATCCTTTTCCTCTTTATATAAATCAAATAATTGTGAGCGTTTAAGTTGAATATGACGCATATAGCAGTCACATAATATTTGAGTTTTATCTGTATAGTAATAATAAATAGTTCCTTTACCAACTTTAGCTTTCTTTGCAATTTCATCAACCGTTGTGTTACGGACACCACGCGTAGAGAACAGTATTGTGGCAGATTGAATGATTTTCATTTTTTTATTTTCTTTTTCTAATTTTATCATCGTCTACACCCTATCCTTGAGATATTTAGCGAAGTTTTCTGTCATTACATTCTCTATCAGTCTATTTGTCATTTATTAACGCCTAATAGAAAGTCCTCTAGTTGCTTCTTATAGAATAACACACATCATTCCTATATCTAGTATATAACCATAATAGAATACGATTTTACATCTTAAGAATAGAAATGAGAGTATGAGATCACAGGTTATTAATTGGATGATGAGAATTCAAGTGAAAGGAGACGGCAATCTCCTCATCGATTGAATAATTTGATTTTTTACTCAATTCATTTTATTATATAAACATGACTAAAAGATGTTTTTAGTCGGATTTTTTTTATGAAAAACCGACTGGTATTTGATTTTAGTCGGTTTCTATACTATTTGAGAGAAGGTAGACACTATGTGTGGAATTGCAGGGTGGATAGACTGGTCTAAAGACTTGTCTAATGAACAAGAAACGTTAAAAAAAATGACAGATGCTATCATTCACCGAGGACCTGATGCAGAGGGGCATTGGTTTTCAAAACGAGCGGCATTAGGTCATCGACGTCTCATCGTTATTGATCCTGAAGGTGGCCTTCAACCTATGCTGTATAAAGATGGAAATGATACGATTGGTCTTACGTTCAATGGAGAAATTTATAACTATCAAGAATTACGTAAAGAACTTGAGGAGAAAGGTCATGAATTTCAGACAAAGTCTGATACAGAGGTATTACTACATGCCTATTTAGAATGGCAAGAAGATTGTGTTCAACACTTAAATGGGATTTTTGCTTTTGGTATTTGGGATGAAAGATTTGGGAAATTGATGCTTGGTCGTGATCATCTAGGTGTGAAGCCTTTGTTTTTCGCTCAAAGAGGAAGTGCAATTTTCTTTGGTTCAGAGTTAAAAGTTTTACTTTCGCACCCACTTGTAGATGCAGAAGTAGATAAAGAAGGACTTTCTGAGATATTTTGTCTTGGACCAACACGTACCCCAGGTCATGCGATTTTCAAGGATATACACGAAGTGCGTGCTGGCCATTATATGACGTTTACCTCTAATGGCTCGAATACGACACAGTATTGGAAACTTGAAAGTAAAAACCATATAGATGATATTGATATGACAGTGGAGACAATCCGCTCCATTTTACAAGATACGGTTAAACGTCAGTTAATTGCTGATAGACCAGTGGTATCTATGCTTTCCGGAGGGTTAGATTCAAGTGGTCTAACAGGTTTAGCAAGAAACGAATTTGGGAATAAAGGGGAACACCTTCATACATATTCCCTGAATTTCATCAATGATGAAAAAGACTTTGAGCAAGACTTCCTTCGTTTTGATCGTGATGAACCTTGGGTGAAACGTGTGGCTGAATATGTAGGAACAAAGCATCACTCTATAGAGTTGGGATCAGATAGTTTAATAGAGCATTTATTAATTCCAATGCGAGCGCGTGATCTACCTGGAGTTGGAGAACTAGAAACATCACTTTATTTGCTATTTAAGGAAATGAAAAAAGACGCAACAGTTGCACTTTCAGGCGAATCCGCAGATGAAGTATTCTCAGGGTATCCATGGTTCCATCAAGAGAAGTTTCTAGATGCAGAGATATTCCCTTGGAGTGTTAATTTATGGTATAGTACAGAAATTTTATCAGAGGATTTTAAAGCGAAGATTAGCCCTGAAAAATATCAAAAACAAAAATTTGAAGATGCAGTTGCTGAGGTTCCCTTTTTAGAAGGTGAAAGTAATCTGCAAATGAAGCAACGTCAAATGTCTTACATGTTTATTACACGTTTCTTGCCATTTATGCTAGAACGAAAAGATCGCACAAGTATGATGAATGGCTTTGAAGTACGAGTTCCATTTTGCGATTACCGGCTTGTAGAATACCTATGGAATGTCCCATTCGAAATGAAAAGCATAGACAATATTGAAAAAGGTATTTTACGTAGAGCTTTTGAAAATGTACTTCCAGAGGATGTACTTTATCGCAAAAAAAGTGCATATCCAAGCACAAAGGATGCTTCATATCTACAAGGTATTAGCGATTGGATGCTACATGTGTTGAACAATCCTGAATCACCTATTTTGCCATTAATTAATGTAGAAAGAGTTCGTGCCATTGCAGAAGGAAAAGACGAAGTAATTTCAGGTAATGATGCACGAGGTATAATAGATTATTTACTTCAAGTTAACAGTTGGCTTCAGGAATATAATATTAAATTAGTATGGTAGATGTAATTTTCAAATAAAGAGAATAGCTGAAACATCAATGACCTAAGTGAACCGCACCTCCAATGTATTAGATAGTTATCTAATAATTGGAGATGCGGTTTTATTATTTTGATTTGCAATAACGCTAATCAGTTAGTAAATTAGAATTGAATAAGGGACATGGAAAGAACTAGGGGGAATAATATGAATTGGAGGTCCCACGTAAAGGAGAATACGATGAACCTTTTAATTAGAGAATTAGAAGTAGATGATTTAGACAATTTACCGGAGATTGATGATAGTTTTATAGTAGACTCTCGGTTAATTCTTTCTCTTTCAAAAGTAAATAAGCAAATAGAATATACAGTAGAAGACGTTCCAAGTTATGAGAAAAGTTATTTACAAGATCAATATAATGATGAATTAGCATACACTGAATATATAAATAAGCCTGATCAAGTAATTTACATAGCAATTTTACATGATCAAATTATAGGAGTAATGCTATTGAAAAAGAATTGGAATCACTATGCTTACATAGATGATATAAAGGTGGATAAAAAATATCGTTCACTTGGAGTTGGTAGGAGGTTAATTGAGCAAGCAACGCAGTGGGCAAAAGAAAGCAATATGCCAGGTATAATGCTTGAAACACAAAATAATAATGTAGCAGCATGTAGGTTCTATGAAAAATGTGGGTTTGTAATAGGTGGGTTGGATTTTTTAGTATATAAAGGGATACATGAAGAAAGCGATGAAGTTGCAATGTATTGGTATTTGCATTTCAAATGAAAGTAAACCAAAACTCGAATATATAAATTCCTCGCTGTTACATTCGTGACAAGCAAATAACTAAAAGAAAAAGGGGGTTTCTTTCCGAGGGTAGGGGGCATCTTTGATCTTGCTACCGATAATCAAATGATATGTGAATTAGATTTGAATAAAATCAATAGGTAAGTATTTACGGTTGCCTTTCTATTTTTTTAGAATTGTTTTAGTGAATCAAAATTCTATTTTTGTATATATCTTTTGTACTAGTAGATATAAGTCTTAAAGTATGTACAATTACACCATTTGGCTAGTGGGTAAATTTTACGAACTGATATATACTAGTATTGTGTCTTGCCTTTTAGGTACAGTACACAGCCGGTGATTGGCTAGTGGATGTTCTTCCATTTTGCCAGTGCCGGTTTTTTATTGGATAATAGAGAAAATGAAGTTTTTATAAAGAAAGAAGGGGTTGTTTTGAAAGATGTAAATTCTATCTTTATGAGAGAAAAGATTGCTAGTTCTTATCTTTATTTTATTTCTTTTCTTGGTTTGGTTACTATAACTATATCTTTACTTGAAATTAAAATCCCTTCTCATCCAACAATACTAATATTATTGTTACTATTTATGGGGATTGCAGAGTATTTTCCTGTAAGATTTTGGAGAGGAACTAGCTCGCTTACCTTTCCAATAATTTACGCTATGAGTTGGCAGTTTGGAATCCATATAACTATTGTTGCTATTGTACTCGTTACGCTAATTATTCATCTGCATCGCCGTTCACCGATACAAAGAATGTTATTTAATTGTACTCAGCATGCACTTAGTTTGATCTTGGCCGAATGGCTCTCAAACAAATGTATGTCCTTATTAATTAATAAAATAGATATGTCGGTTCTGTATGGAAATTTAATATCTTTATTATTATTTTGTGTATTTTTTTGTTTTTTCAACAATCGCTTTTACGATTTGTTAATGATACTTCTTCCGCAGCCATATTCAATTTATCAGTGGTATAAAAAAACTGTAACGGTATTTCTTTGCGAAACTTTTGGTTTCTCTTATGCGGCACTGATGCACGTATTAATTAGTACATATAGTGTGGAAGTAAACGAGATTACAGTATTGTTTTTCTTTTTTCCACTTGTAGCAACTTCAGTGATAAGTTCTTTTTCTGTACGGATAAGGATGGAAAAGGAACGATTATATGAGTTATTTCTTATTACGACCGAAATTAGTCGAGGATTAACCGGAGGAAACTTGAAACATATTAAACAAGCACTTAAAGGTTTTTTTGGCATACAAGCATATGTAATATGGACAAAAGATGATGGGAACTGGAATATTCTGTTAAAAGATGGGAAAGTCCACTCCTATATATCTGATGATTCAGAAAAGTTTAGGGCGTTTGAAGGAATCTCTAAAAATCATGTATTTAATGATTGGAAAGTTGGTACGGCTCCTGGAGATGAAATATTTGATAGTGTTATACGCTCACTTGTATATTTTCCTCTTATAGTAAATGATGAATTAGTCGGAATGTTTGTTGCAGGGAAAAGTAGAAATGCGGGTTTCTTTCCAGAAGATGTACAGTCGTTAGCTACATTTTCTAACCAATTAACTAACGTAGTTAAAACAAGGTTATTGATTTCTGAACAGGAAAAAAGAATGATCTTAGAAGAAAGGAATAGAATTGCCCGTGAAATTCACGATGGTATTGCGCAAACATTAGCTGGGGTGATATTCCAACTAGAATCCGCGCAGAAAAAATACCGTGATAAACCAATTGATATGCAGCAAGTAGTAGAGAAAAGCATAAAAGATTTAAGAGGAAGCCTAGGAGAAGTTCGCTATTCTATTTATGCTTTAAAACCATATCCGACACAACAATTAGGACTTAAGCAGGCGATAGCAAGTAAAATCAAATCTTTAAAACAAGAATATGAACTAGACATTACCTATCATGAAAGAGGTCATGCACGTGCGCTTAGCTTTTCAAAAGAAAGAGTGATATTTGATACATTACAAGAGAGTTTGCAAAACATTGTAAAACATGCACAAGCAAAAAAGGCTGATGTTTTACTCAGTTATCAAAGTGAGCACGTGCTTTTAAGGGTTAAGGATAATGGAGTTGGCTTTTCACTGTTTGAGTCTATGGTTAAAACGAAGAATGAGCCACATTATGGTATATTACATATGAATGAACAAGCTGAACAATTAGGGGCTACTTTACAGATTGATAGTTCTGTAGGGAAAGGGACAGAAATTACACTGGTAATTCCAGATTCACAAACAAGGGGTGCGTAAAATGATTAAAATATTAGTAGTAGATGATCATGCTTTTTTACGGGATGCAATTCGGAGCATACTAGAGGATGAATCTGATATGAAAGTGGTTGGAGAAGCTAGCTCTGGGGATGAAGTATTGGGAAAAGTAGAAGAATGTGGACCAGATTGTATTTTGATGGATATTAACCTTCCAGGGAAAAATGGGATTGAAGCTACCGAGTTAGTGAAAAAAAAATATCCAAATTGCCGAGTACTTGTGTTTACAATGTATGAGCATGATGAGTATTTAATGGATGCACTCCAGGCCGGTGCTGATGGTTATTTATTAAAGGATTCCTCATCAGAGCAGGTAGTAGCAGCAATTCGAATGTTATATCGAGGCGATTCCGTTATTCATCCGCGTATGACTAAAAAATTAATTACATATCATCAGCAAAAAATGAAAGTAGAATCAAATGAAAATGAACTGACGGAACGTGAAAAGGAAATTCTCTTTGAACTAGTAAAAGGACTTAGTAATAAAGAGATTGCTGAAGTTTTATATATTAGTGAGAAAACAGTTAAAATTCACATCAATAAAATTTTTAAAAAGCTAAATGTGAAAAGTCGTTCGCAAGCAGTGATTTATGCAGTCCGAAATCAATTGGTTCCGCTAGATTAAATAAGAAATCTTTCAAAGAACTATCGTGTTGCTTTATTCTGTATCACAAAGAATAAAGGACAAGATAGTTCTTTTGTACTATGTAGGCATAGAATCCTTAGAGAAAAGATACTCCTTTTGTTCAATTTTCAGAATAATCTAAATGCGGAATAATAAAAATAGAATTACATTTTAACCTTGTTAATAATTCATTTTGTAAAAATATTTTGTTGAAAATAAATGATGGGGGGCTCTTATAGAAAGAGTAGAGTGAGTGATTAGCTATATGAGGTATGGGGATGGTAGTAGTGTTGGAAATCTTTCATGATACAAAAGATTAAGATTAATAGAGTTTCCAATGCTAAATGGGAATTTAAGAATCAATTTGCTTCAAAAAATAATATTAAAAATGGGGAGATGCAATATGAAACGAGGGAAATTTGGAAAGATACTTATTGGAACGTTAACAGCTGGAATGTTATTGTCTCAAGGAATTCCATATAACGTATTAGCGGAAGAGGTAAATACATCTACTTTAACTGGAATTGATGATGCAAATGCTATCTTAAAAGGCCTTACAAAGGAACAACGTAATGCCTTAAAAACGTTAGATACAAAACCGGGTTTTGTTATTTCGCCAGGTATCAATACCACAAGTCCTAATAATGTGAATGTGATTATAGAATTTAAGCAAGCACCTAGCAAAATTGAAGTATTAAAACAAGCGGCTAAAGGGAAAAAGGTAGCTCTTTCAAATGCGGAACAAAAGGTAGAAGCATCACATAAAGGATTTAAAGCAGAGCTTGAACAGCTTCAAAAGAATAAAGAGAAAGGGACAAATTTAAAAGCTGCAAAAATAACAAGAGAATATAAGAATGCTTTTAATGGTGTAGCGATTTCTTTACCCGCGAACATGATTGAAGATTTAGTTCGTACCGGTATGGTTAAGCGTGTATGGGAAGATCAAGAGGTTAAAATTGATTTACCAAAAGAGACAGCTAAGACTGCTGTTGAACTAAAAATGGCAGATAGTGTACCGCAAATTGGTGTGGACAAGCTGCATGATGAAAAAATAACAGGTAAAGGAATAAAGGTAGGTGTACTGGACACAGGTATTGATTACAACCATCCAGATTTGAAAGATGCATATAAAGGATATCGTGCAAAGCAAGGTGAAGATCCAAGCAAAATAGATCCGAACTCAATAAAAGGATGGGATTTTGTTAATAATGATGCTGATCCAATGGAGACAACGTATAAGGATTGGCAGAATTCTGGAGGATATCCTGAGATTTATGAGGGAAGTGCATATTATACATCCCATGGTACTCATGTAGCTGGGACAATTTCTGCAGACAAAAAGAATAATGTAGATTATGCGGTTAAGGGCGTTGCTCCAGATGTAGATTTATATTCATATCGTGTATTAGGTCCATATGGAAGTGGACAAACAAGCGGTATTCTTGCTGCGATTGATAAAGCAGTGAAAGACGATATGGATGTTATCAATTTATCACTAGGAGCGTATATTAATGATCCTTTATATCCTACTTCTGTCGCAGTGAACAATGCGATGTTAGCTGGTGTTGTTACAGTAGTAGCAGCTGGTAATAGTGGTCCGGAAGAAGGTACCATTGGATCACCTAGTGCAGCAGCACTTCCCATTACAGTTGGAGCCAGTGACGCTGCAATGACTATTCCAACGTTTTCCGCCGATGCAGGTGATGTACATGTAGATAAGATGATGCTACTTGGAAAAAGCTTTACTGATAAGATTGAAGATTTGAAAGGACAATCCTTATCGGTTGTATATGCAGGGCTTGGGAAATCAGGTGATTTTGCAGGGAAAGATGTAAAAGGGAAGTTAGTTCTTATCCAACGCGGTGAGATTACATTTGATGAAAAAATTAAAAATGCTAAGGAAGCAGGCGCAAAGGCAGTAATTGTATATAACAATGTAGATGGGGAAATTACAAGTTATCTTGGGGAAAGTACTTCATCTATTCCATCGTTCCGCTTAACAAAAGTAGATGGTGAGAAATTACAAGCAAAAGCTGCCCAAGGGGATGTGGCTTTAACATTCGGTGAGCCTAGTAATATAAAAACAGAGGGAGATCACTTAGCTGATTTCAGCTCCCGTGGTCCTGCAACGAAAACAGATGATATTAAGCCAGATATTGTAGCACCAGGTGTGTCTATCTTCTCAACTGTTCCTGAATATATTAATGATCCAAAGGATGGAGAAAATTATCCGGTAGCGTATGGACGTATGTCAGGTACATCTATGGCAACTCCTCATACTGCAGGGGTTGCGGCACTGATTTTACAGGAACATCCAAACTATAGTCCATTTGAAGTAAAAGAAGCACTTATGAATACCGCAGTTGATTTAAAAGAAGAGCGTTCTGTATTTGAGGTGGGATCAGGAAGAATTGATGCATATCGTGCAGTTCATGCAGATACATCTATTGAGGTTATCGATAAAACATCAAACGTTGTAGATGATGAAGAAGTAGAAATTGAAGAAAAAACAGGTTCTATTGCATTTGGGTATAAAAATCAAATTGAAACTGGGCCTATTAAAGATAGCCGAAAAGTCTTAATTAAGAACAGCAGTAAAGCAGATGGGAAAGATTTTAAATTAGAAGTAGAGTTTTCACCTACAATTGTAGGTGTGCAAGATGCAGCGAAGAATGGTGTGAAGCTAAACGTACCAGATTCTATTAAAGTAGCTCCTGGTACATCAGGGGAAATTAGTCCTGAAATTATCATTCCGGAAAACGCTGAATTTGGTAGATATGAGGGCTATATTCATATTTCAAATAAAAACAATGAAAAAGAAGTATATCAAGTACCATTTGCAGTTAAATTCACAGAAAAAGGGATTGCGTCTGTGGATTTACTAAGAGATGCAATGGCAACAGATGCATCTAAATTCCATCCATTTATGGAAAGACCTAGTTCGCCTTTGACATTTAAATTGAATAGTCCACTTGAAACCATTGATGCAGTTGTAAAGGATCGAAATATAGGGAAGGCATTAGGAGTCGTTGGTACACTTAATGCAAGTAGTCTAACACCAAATGTTGAGTATATGATGTTTTCTGGTATGGGAGGGTATGTACTTCCATTCACAGGAGATCCAACTCATCCAATTGGGGATAAACCTGTTATGTTGCCTGATGGAGATTACGAATTGAACTTCGTTGGATATGATAAAGAAGGAAAATCGTATACAAAAGGCGATAGCATAATCATTGATAATGTAATACCTGAAATGAAATTTAAGGATGTACAACCTGGTATACACGAAGTCAATGATTCCATGTTTAAAGAAGAAGACGGCCAACGTGCATTATGGGTGCATGGTAATATTTATGATTCTACAGTAGATGCATTAAAGGCAAAAGGCTTGCAGTATGATCAAAAAGCGAATCAAATCGTATATTATCAAAACTCAGCCTTCCCATCAGGTTGGTTAAATACAATTCAAGCAAATGGTGATTTTAAATTTGGAGTACTTCCAGAGGAAATAAATGAGCCGTTAAATTTAAAATTATTTGGATATGACCTTGCCACTGCAGGGAATATGGCAACTGGATATAAAGATTATGTCTTTGTAAAAGAAGGGACAGAATACGCTGTTCCAAGTTATGACAAAGATAAAATAAAATTAGGTGAAAAAATTACGTTAACTTTGAATCTCAATAATGTAAAACAGCTTATGTCAGGTACGTTTGAAATTCCTTATTATAAGCAGCTCTTTAAATTTGCAGATGTGAAACCAAATCCAGCATTTACGGAATATGTAAAACAACATGGACTGAACCTTAAATTAGAAGATCCCAAGGTAAGTGAAGAGGGAGCTTGGGAAAACAAAGTGAAAGTTGGCGCGTCATTGGAAGGAAAAGAATTTAAAGGATTAGATGGAGATACACCATTTTTAGATGTTACATTCGAGATGACGAGCGATGAATACTTTAATGATTTAACTGCATTTGGAGTAGATAAGTTCTCTTATACAAAAGTTGGTGCAACAGAAGGTAATGAGATTCCTGTGTTTAAAGATAAATCTTTTGCTATTGTTTCGAAACATTCAACGGTTACAGGATATATTGGTCCGGAAGCTTTCTTGAATGAAGAGGGGTATTTAGGTAAGAAAGACTATACAAAACTAGGAGCAAAAGTGTACGCAGTTGGCAAGGATGGAAAGAAATATACAGGAACAGTTAATGAAAATGGACAATTTGAAATTCATAGTGTCCCAGTGAGCGATAAAGAATATGATATTTTCGTAGAAATGCCAGGTCATTTAAATAGTAAATTAACAACAAAAATAGGAAAAATGCAGGATGGAGAATTAGTGGGACAAAACTTTAGAGCTGACATGGATGATAACCTTGCAGGTGATGTCAAAGGCGATAAAATGGTGGATATTCAAGATGCTAGAATAGCAGCTCTGTCATATGGAAAAGGAAAAGTATCTGTAAAAGATGGAGATATAAATCAAGACGGTGTTGTGAACGAAACTGATATTCGTTTTATTGAGAAAAACTTCTTGAAAAAGGGTCCAGATGCTAAAGAAAATCAGAAACCGAAAGAAAATGTAGGGCCAGTGACGTTAGAGAAAATTTTACGCTCTATCGGTTTAGAACCAAAAAAATAAGTGGACAAATTTCTAGAGTAAATAAAGCAATCAGACAATGAATAGTAAATGAAATGGATTGGATTGGTTAACAAATAACGGGTAATGATTTACGGTATCATTGCCCGTTATTTTAAAAGTAATAGTCGTTGGGGTACAGGAGGTAACTAGTTTAAAGGTAGTTCACTTTCGTTATGGGACAAGGTAGTTGCTTAATTAGTATTGTTTGTGGGATGGAAATAAGGTTTGTAGTTTGAACTTTAAAAATAGGGGGACTTGTGAAATGGGTATGAAGAAAAAACTTGGTATGGGTGTCATAACTGCAGCGCTAGGCTTATCTTTAATTGGCGGGGGAACATATGCGTATTTTAGTGATAAGGAAGTATCACAAAACACGTTTGCAGCGGGTACTTTAGATTTGAGTGTGAATCCTGAAGTTGTTATTAATGTCGACAATCTGAAACCAGGTGATGAAATGGAGCGTGGTTTTCAATTAGTTAACAAAGGAACCTTAGCAATAGGAGATGTGAAACTCCTGACAGATTACAGTGTAATCGATGCGAAAGGGGATAATGGAAATGCTGATTTTGGTGATCATATCCGTGTGGATTTCTTGTGGAATTTGGATAAAAATGAAGTTCCAGTATGGTCTACCACATTATCTGAATTAAAGGTAGCTACGCAAAATGGAAGTATTCCTGACCTTGTAAAGAAAGGTATTGTAGATCGAGAAGGAAATGGACTTGCTCCTGGTGATGATGATACATTTTATGTAATGTTCACATTTGTAAATAGCGGTGAAGACCAAAATGTATTTCAGGGAGATGCATTGAAATTAAATTGGACTTTTAATTCCATGCAAGCAAGCGGTGAAGAAAAGTAAGTGTAAAAATTTGTATACTCTATGTTTAAAACTGTAACAAGAAGCATAAGATGGCCGTTTTGATCAACTTGGCCAACTTATGCTTCTAATATGTATACAACAAAAATAACAACTAGCCCCTCTTAAGAGATGCTAGTTGACGTGAAATTCGAAAGAGGAAGTTAAAAGTTTTTGGTTTCTTGCTCAATTAAAGCCCCAATTAGTTTAATAAACATAATTAAAATTGCAAACTAAATCCTTTGAATTTATGAATTCCAGTTCCGAATCTTACTTGATCTTTTTCTTTAAGTTCCTCAACTGCATTTCCCACTTCTTTTAAAAGGCTTGCATCAAGACCTATTGTATTATGTCCTCCATAAATCTTCGTAACATTGGGGATTTTGGATATTTTCTTTAACGATTGCGTTAAATCCACAGGGTTGGTCGTAGGGAAAAAAGCATACACTGGAGTCTCATCATAAAGCAAATCACCTGTAAATAAATAACCTTTACTATTATCTAAAATTGAAATATGTCCCGGAGAATGTCCTGGAGTATGGTAGATAGTCAATTTTCTATTGCCTATCTCTATTTCATCACCGTCATTTAACAAACCTGTAGGATTACCCTGAAAGGGTTTATAGGTGTCTGGATTAAACGTTTTTGGTGTAGGAATTGTAATATCACGACTTACATCTTTTCTGATTTGTTCGATAGAAAGTTTCTTAATACCATTGACTAGCCAGTCTTCTTCATCCTTATGTACATAAATATTCTTAAATTCACCATGACTTCCAATATGATCCCAATGGACGTGTGTTGTTAAAACAATAATCGGTAAATTTGTAAGCTGGTCTGTAATCCTTTTTATGTTATCAATCCCAAGACCCGTATCAATTAATGCAGCTTTCTCCTCACCGATTAATAAATAAGAGTGAACTTGTTCCCAATGTCCATACTCACTAATAGCGAAAGTTGTATTATCTATTTGATTTACTGTAAACCATGAGTCTTTAATTTTAACCATTTATTAAATTCTCCTTTCTAAACTCTCATACCAACAATTTTCTCTATTAACTTACTTGAAACCTTCTACTGTCATTCTTGAACTAAAATGTCATTTGGTTGAATAAGGAACAGTGTATATCCTATACATGTTCGGTTAACGTAACGTCTCATTATCAGAAGTTCTCCTTATCAACAATCCCCGACTAATTAATATTCGTGAAACATCCTATTCACCTACGTATGCAGTTTCTTATTCATTCCATTATATCAGTGGTTAAAAGCAATCATTATCTTTATTTCCTTTACTCCATATGTATAAAATTTCGCATAAAATAATGGCCAGCTTATAGGTTAATAATTAACACAAGGCCAACTTATGGGTAAAGCTCCTCATAAATATATGGGTTAGAAAACTGATGCCGATTTCCCTTTTAAAATACATCTTAAGATATATTTTACGATGTATTTTGTTGTATGTTGGAGAGTATAGGAATATTAAATAATTGTCCTGCTTTTGAGATACCTTGAGGGGATTTTTCTCGTAATGTGGAAGAAAAACAGTTTTGGGAGGTGCTGAATTATATACTATATTCATTGGCAAGGGAGAGAAAAGAAGTAAAAAATCATGAATGAAAAGGAGGGGGATATATTATGTTACGACAAATGAACCTTTTGTATATGTGAAGTAGAAAAAGTAAAAAATCACCTGTAAAGGGCGGTTGAAAATCGGTCTTACTATTTATTTTTTAATGCTCTTTTTAAGAGTTCAATTATTTGTTCTAGCCATTCTATAGGAGTAAGGTTTAAAGCAGGAAAATAAATTTTGGTATTATATATGATGAATTCTTCTTTTTCATGAACGGATAAACCACTTTGTAGGAATGCTGTAATGTCTTCAATAGTATTCTCTAAACATATATTAGTAACTTCAGTGATAAATTCGTTTATGGCAAATTGGAGTGATTCAATATCTTGATGGAAAGTTCCTGCTAAAAAATCACCTAATTCTTCATATTGTATGTAATTATCTTTCATGTAAACTCACCTATATCTTTCTGGATATCCTGTACTCAAAAAACTACCATTTTATGAGTATCTATTTCTAAATGATTTATTTCCATCCATTTAATATTTTTCAAGTTTCCCAAAAACTAAAGTATTTACTAAAGTCTTTATAAGGAGATAAAAAGCTTTTTAATTCTTGACTAATATCTTCTAGACTCCCATATATATTATCTGCGGCTAAATTAATTTCCTCATTAAAATTATATAGCTGTTCATCTACATAACTGAATCCCTCAAAGCAATTATTATGTATCAAATTAGATATAAATGGTTTTATTTTCAATACATTTTCTGCATTTAGAATAAATTTATCCCATAACAGTCCCAGTATTATTTTTACGGGTAATTTTTTATCATACGTTCCTTTTACATTTTTTAATTTAGGTACGATGTCAACCAACTTATCATTACTAGATAGAGAAACTTCTATAATTTCAATAGAAGGGCTATCTAATGCTTCAACTGTCTGATCAGCCCAATCAATTATTTCAGTTTTTGAAAATAAACCAATTTGTAACCCTATACTCAGAACCTCAGCTATTATTTTTATATTAGCCATATATATAACTCCTTAGATTTTTTGATAATTATACATCGCAGTAACCTAAATTTCAAAAGGTTGTTGCTAGTATGCAGTAACTACAGGGATTTATAAACTTAGGATCCCTTCACATTGTTACCAAGCCATAAGATAAAATCCCTCCTAAAACGAAAAAAGATGAACAAAATAATAAAAAAGGTTCATTTCTATTTCTTTTTTAGTTTCTATTCTTTAGTAAAAGAACTTAGTAGATGAAAAGGGTAGATTGTACAGCTAATTGGGAGATAAGTACAAGTAACTTTGAACAATATTAAGTTCACCATTTTTATGATGCCCCTTTTTCTATAACAGTAAGTTCAAATTATGTTTCTATTAAATAAAAAATACATCCTTATAGGGATGTATTTTTTATTAATGATAATGTTATAAATTATTCTACATGAACCGATATGCTTTTAGATAATACTTGCATTGAGAAAGGAACTCTAGCTTCAAAAGCTATAGTGTTTGTTGAATTTGATGTGTTTGAGAAGATGTACGAATCTTTGATACGTAATCTAAATGTTTTTTCAGATCCGAATGGACCAGTATAAGAACTGACTTCGTCTAAAGAACTGCCTGCATATCTAATACCATTAACAGTTAAAGCTTCTGAATATGAATCCGGTTTACCTACTTCACTAACTTTCACATAAAGCTAATCGCCTTTAAGAACAGGAATAGATAAGTAAGAACTTGCACTATACATTTTGTTATTATCGCCTACAGCACTAATGCTAACACTTCGTAATGGAGAAGAATCCGCCTTTGAAATAGTTGGTAAAAATGCTAGTGTAAGTGCAAAACACATAGCTAACATGCCCATAAATTTTTTCATATTAACAACTCCTTAGGTATTTAACATCCTGTATTTTACAGGTTAAAAATGTAAATTTTAATATCGTTATATAAAGAATAATTATGTAATTATGCATATTTAATATAAAGTACACCAAAACTCGGATACATAAATCCCTTGCTGTTACATTGGGGATACGCAAATAGCTAAAAGAAAAAGGAGATTTCTTTCCGAGAGTAGGGAGTCTATTTGCTCTTGGTATCGAGAATGAGACGTTATACTAACCTGACATGTATAGAGTATACAACCAAAATCAAACAATAAATCACTTCTTAAAAATGGTGAAATAGGGAAAAAGAGGTCCTGTATAGTGCCTTTAGAAAACTCTATTTATTACATTGGATTTACTATTATATTAGTGATCATCGGTGCACTGCTTGGGGGAATTATACGTATAATTCGACATACTAGTAATCACAAAAAGCAAGATTCAGTTGAGCAAAAGTTAGATAAGGTTATTCCACTATTAGAAAAACAAAATAAAGATTAACCCTACTCAAAAAATAAGTAGCTTGCAATAGATCCCAATAACGAAAATTATGTAAATGAGCTGTCCATATGGACGGCTCATTTTTTTCTTAGCGAAATGCTAGCAGTACCCCATGATTACCAACTTAAGAATTTAGAGTTACCCCAAAACGAAAAAATTTCGTTCTGGAGGTACTATAAAATTTTAGCTTGAGAGTGATGGGGCTTCTTGGTTAATATTACTTATGATAGCTAACGAATTTGTCCTAAGACAGCCGAGATACGTATGAAAATAGGTCGCAGAAAATCATCTTCACTCTTGTATCTCCCTTTGTATAAATTCGCTATCTACACTTTTAGTTTAGGGGCAATAAACAATAATAGAGCCAAGGTTGGTTTCAATTTAAGATATACGAATAGCTACTTTGCGGTCTACAGCAAGAACCTTGTGATTAAGCCAATAATAAAGAATTCAAATCAGTTTTAAACAAAACCTTGCCTCTCGTATTTCATTCTATATTCAATGGTATCTTCAATTTTGGGGAGTATGAACTTTTTCATGATTCAAAGTCCCAAATCAAGTTCTGAAGTGACTCCTCTTACAATAACAATATTCCCTTAATAAACAATTCTGTAACTAGATTTAAGAAACTTTGCAACACAACCTCACGGGTTATAAATTGATTTAATTATGTTAAATCTCGTTGTTTTATTTTATTTTTAGTCTCATTTTCTATATAATTTCGAAGTGTTTTAATAATCGGATTATGTAATAAAAATTCTTTACCATATGTAACATTAAACTCATGGTTAAAATCTAAGGGAGTATAACCCTGGTTATGCTGAATAATTGTCTCCATTTTATCTAATGCTTTTACTAACTTTGCTTCTTCAGTTTCCCCTTTATTGTATTCCTCCCACAGTTCAAATATTTTGTTACGTGTGTTTTCCGAAAGGGAAGCAGTTAATTTTGAAATAGATTGACTTTCTTGTTGGAGTTTTTCTTGTTTGTTTATGTTTAGTATAGCGGGTGTATCTCCCTCGTAAGCCTCACCCAAATCATGTATCAGGCACATGCGAATGATTTTATTAAAATCCATATTTAAGAAATGATCTTCTAGTACCAAAGAGAAAATAGCTAGTCGCCATGAATGTTCTGCAACACTCTCTTGTCTTTTATCTTTTGTCCAAGCAGTTCGAAGCGTATTTTTTAGATGCTCCAGTTCTTTGACAAAAGAAATAATATTTTGTAAATCACTATTCTGATTGTTCATTTTAACAGTCCTCTCTAATTTATGTTCATACAGTCTATTTATACATAAGTTAAATGTTATGTCTTAGATAAAGGTAATTACTTCATTGAAGTTTTTATTTTTGTACAATATTGTTATTTAACCATTAGTTAAAAGTTTACAAAAGGACAATTGTCCTTTTGCGTAAAATCATTTTAGTTTTTAATTACTCTGTGGACAGAACAATGGAGGTGATTCTTTGAAAGGTATACTCTTTGCAATTATAGGTGGTGCATTAATTATACTTCAAGGTACATTTAATGCCCGACTCAGTTCAGATATTGGAATTTTGTCAAGAAGTATTATTACACATTTAATTGGTTTTCTAATTGCAATATCCTTATTTTTTATAAAGAAAGAAGGTTCGTTAAATGATTTAAAAAACGTGAAAAAGGTATATTTATCTTCAGGTACATTTGGAGTAATTATTATTTTTGCTGAGACTCTTGCTATTTATTCAATGGGGATTACATTAACAGCTGGAACTCTCATGATTGCCCAACTTTTAACGGCTACTTTTATTGAAATTAATGGCTTGTTTGGAATAAAGAAAATTAAAATAATGAGTCATCATGTAATTGGGACTATCGTTATGATTTTAGGTATTGTTGTGTTTAATATGTAAGCTTGAAAGGATTGGTGGAAATGATAGGTGATAGCAGATCAGAATTAATTACTCATTATTTGAAAATCCATAATATCTTTGATTCATTAGTTAAATCTCATGTCTTAGATAAAGGTAATTACTTCATTGTAGTTTTTATTTTTGTACAATATTGTTATTTAACCATTAGTTAAAATTTCACAAAAGGACAATTGTCCTTTCGCGTAAAATCATTTTAGTTTTTAATTACACTGTGAACAGAACAATGGAGGTGATTTTTTGAAAGGTATACTCTTTGCAATTATGGGCGGTGCATTAATTACACTTCAAGGTACTTTTAATGCCCGACTCAGTTCAGATATTGGAATTTGGTCAACAAGTATTATTACACATTTAATTGGTTTTCTAATTGCAATATCTTTATTTTTTATAAAGAAAGAAAGTTCGTTAAATGATTTGAAAAACGTAAAAAAAATATATTTATCTTCAGGTACATTTGGAGTAATTATTATTTTTGCTGAGACTTTTGCTATTTATTCAATGGGGATTACATTAACAGCCGGAACCCTCATGATTGCCCAGCTTTTAACGGCTACTTTTATTGAAATTAATGGCTTGTTTGGGATAAAAAAAATTAAAATAATGAGTCATCATGTAATTGGGACTATCATTATGATTTTAGGTATTGTTGTGTTTAATATTTAGGCTTGAAAGGGTTGGTGAAAATGATAGATGATAGCAGATCAGAATTAATTATTCATTATTTAAAAATCCACAATATCTTTGAGACTTTTAAAAAAATAAATATAAGATACTTTCAGTTGAAGCATGTCAAAAAAGGGGAACTTATTTGTAATAAAGATGAAAAAATGGATCGTTTATTTTTTGTGGTTAAGGGGAAAGTGAAAGTTTATACCATTACACCAGACGGTAAGAAGCTTATCTTGCGATTCATTAATCCTCTAGCAATTGTCGGTGATATTGAACTCATTCAAAATAGTACATCTCATAATGTAGTTGAAGCATGTTCTGATGTGGAAACGATCTCTATACCATTTGAAGTGATAAAAAATGAATTAAAACATGACATTGCACTTATGAATTTTTTATTTCAAAACATGGCGAATACCTTAAAAATAGCAACTGATTTCACGGCGCTCAATTTACTTTATCCTGTAGAAATACGTGTAGCAAGTTATTTGTTGTCTATATCAACGGATAGTACTGGTAACATATATAGAGAAGATATAGATTCTACATCTGTATCAAGCATAGCAGATTTTATAGGAGTAAGTTATAGGCATGTTATTCGGATTTTACAAAGGTTTTACAAGGAACAACTGATTGAAAAGAAAAAAGGAACTATTTTAATTAAAGATGTTTCTAAAATGAAAGAAATTGCTAGAAATAATATTTATGAATAAGAAAAAAGGAGGAAAAATATATGGGGTTAATTTTTGCTATCTTAGCAGGAGCATTAATCAGTTTGCAATCAGTCTTTAATGTCAAAATTAACGAGAGAGTAGGGCATTGGCTAACGACCTCCTGTGTTCTTGGTTTTGGATTGATTAGTTCCTTAATAGCTTATTTTATTACGGAAAAAACTTTGTTCATAAACTATCACACGACAAATTATATATATTATTTAAGCGGTTTATATGGTATAGGCTTGGTTGTTTTTATTATGAGTGCTATTAAATTGTTAGGACCGTCTTATACAGTATTAATCAGTCTTATAACTCAGTTAGTACTTGCGTTGTGTATAGATACATTTGGATTGTTTGGAATAGAGAAAGTGCCTTTTCAAATAAACAAACTAATTGGTATAGGCATGTTGGTACTAGGAGTCGTTATCTTTAAGAATCTTCTTCCTTACAAAAAGAGAATTGAAAAAGATAAGCAAGAGCTTAGTAAACTGGAATGATAATCAATTTAAATATTCGTAGTTTAGATTTGAGGTATTGTCGAAAAAGCACCTCTTCAAATGAACAAATTAGTCGGTATAAGCCTACTTGTAATTGATGTATTGATTTTTAAAGATTTTTTTCTTATAAGAAAAAGAAAGTTTACTCAGATAAAATAGGGCTTCAAAAAGCATGGATTGAACAGATTAATTAGGAAAAATCCGATTTTCCTAGTATAAAGAAAATCGGATTCTTCTTTGTAGAATATAGCTTAGCGTACGAAATTCGCGTTTTGTGGCTGGCCCCATAAACATCATAGGCAGGCAAGATATCCATTTCATCGTCTAGATTCATACAAACTTTTATACAACCATCCGATGTTGTAAATTTTGAAGGGTTATCATCAGTGTTTATGAAAGCGTAATCAAAAGTTGGGATTTTTAAATGTTTATGAAAATGTTTCTTCTTAAAACATCATGGGAAGGAAATAGGGGGACAACTGTACACAAAGGAATCCCGGTATGAAACTAATGGTATAAAAATTACTGACCCCAACCTTTTACGAAAGGATCAATTAGTAGTTAAAAGCATGACAATAATAACTCAGGAAGAAAATTTTCCTGTACAACAAAAGGAGAGAAATATAGCTATGTCTACAATAAGTGGGGATGTAAGCATGAAAAAAACTCAAGAATATAGTGCTAGGAAAGCAGTACCTGTTATCTTACTGTTATTTCTACTATGTTTGGTAATTGACAATTCATTTAAGATTATTTCTGTTGATATGGCAAAGGATTTTCACATTTCAGCAAAAACAGTTAGCTGGCAAGCAACATTAGCTGGCCTTGTGATTGGAATTGGGGCAGTTGTTTATGCAGCTTTAGCGGATTCTATTAGTATGAGAAAACTTTTTAGTGTTGGTATTATCTTTATCTGTGTCGGTTCAATCATGGGATATGTTTTCCAACATTCATTTTTACTAGTTGTTATCTCTAGGATAATCCAAACAGCGGGTCTAGCATCAGCTGAAACATTATATGTTATCTTTGTAACAAAACATTTACCTGCAGATGAACAAAAGAAATTTTTAGGATTCAGTACGAGTAGTTTTGCTCTTTCACAGCTTATCGGTGGATTAACTGGAGGCTATGTTTCTACGTACTTCCATTGGACAACTCTATTTTTACTTTCTTTAGTAACACTTTTCGCTCTTCCTTTTATTTTGAAATATCTTCCTAAGGAAGAAACGAAAAACAGTAATGTAGATGTAGTAGGATTATTTTTAGTAGCAACGATTTCAGCATCCCTATTACTATATATTACCGATTTCAATTGGATGTACCTTCTCTTGTTTATTGTTGCAATCACATTGTTCCTTGCTTATATTGGTAAGAACTCAAAAGCATTTATCGGAATATCATTCTTTAAAAATAAACAGTTTGTCTCACTGCTTGGCGTTGCTTTTGTAATTTACTCTGTACAGCTAGCATATATCTTCATATTCCCTTTCTTACTTGAAAAGATTTATGATTTGAAGCTAGATACTATTTCACTATTATTGATGCCAGGTTATATAGCAGCAGCTACTGTCGGCGCTCTTTCTGGAAAAATTGCAAAAGTTTTAGGAAGCAAGCAATGTATTACAATTGCTATGTCTAGTATTGTAATCAGCTTACTATTAGGCGGATTCTTTATAAAAACTTCTGTTGTGGTATTTGTGATATCCATGGTTCTATTCTCTAGTTCATTTGCATTCATGTACGCACCATTACTTGATTCTTGCATTTGTACAATTGAGAAAGATAAAACAGGAACAGCAATCGGTTTTTATAACTTAACTCTTAATGTCGCTATGTCAATCGGAATTGCCTATACAGCAGTTATGATGAATCATTCCTCACTGCGAAAAAGCATTCTAGACATTACAAGTAATGCGGATATTTCCATGTATAGTAATATCCTATTCATTCTCGCACTCATTACTCTTTTCAGTTTATCTCTGTACTGGGTATTAGTAGAACGAAAAACGACAAAGTAGATTACGTTTTCTAATTAGAATTTCAATGTAAGAGTACTGTGAAACAAAAAGGAGAAGTGAACGTTTATACAATCACACCAGAAGGTAAGAAACTGATCTTACGTTTTATAACCCTTTAGCGATTGTCGAAGATTTCGAATTGATACAAAATAATAAAGCACATAATGTCGTTGAAGTATGCTGTAAATATCGATTTTATTATAAGAAAAACCCTACGTATTTGAAACAAGGATTGATCAAAATACATAGGGTTTCTTTTCGATTAGGGGGGGACCGTCATATCACTATCCATTTAAAAGAATGACCCACGTTTTATGCAAAAATTAATTTGTTTAGATTGAAAGTAGATTATAAATTTAATATTTAAATATAAATAATTTGAATATTAATATATTATCATTTAAATGATTCAGACCTCAGCTACAAAGTTA
The DNA here is from genome assembly GCF_002209985.1 of Bacillus sp. K2I17. Taxonomy (NCBI): domain Bacteria; kingdom Bacillati; phylum Bacillota; class Bacilli; order Caryophanales; family Bacillaceae; genus Bacillus; species Bacillus sp. K2I17. The sequence continues at coordinate 6,114 of NZ_NJGF01000032.1, read as the reverse complement.
ATATTTGTAGCTGAGGTCGTTTATACATAGAAAAGAATAAAATTATGAAAAGGCGGTATTTATTATGAAAGCAATTAAATTAGCAGGTTTAACACTTGCAGCAGGTTTATTATTGGCTGCGTGTGGTACTGAAGAAGCGAAAATAGAGCAAGATGCGAAGAAAGAGGAACAAAAAGAAAAAGTTAAAGCATTTCAGGAAGAAAAGCAGCAAGAACATAGGGAAGTACCTGTGCAACAATCGATGGATAAATCAAAACAGCATGAAAATGTAATTAAGGAAACAGTTAAAGAAGAACCAAAAGCAGAGTCAACGCCAGTTGAACAAGCGAAAGCCAGTGGGTTAAATGAAGCGCAAGCAGAAGAAAAAGCGGGTCAACCAGTTACAGCACAAGGCCAGGGAGCGCGAAATAAGGATGTGAAATTAAGTCAATTAGGTATCCAAACAGCAAAGGATGGAATAAAGGTGGCTGCACAGGCACAAGACGTCCATATTGAAGCAAAAGACAGCCTAACTCGAATTGTTGTTATCGTTCCAGCTGGAACAACGAAAGAACGAGCGCAACAAGTAGGCGACATAGCAGCGCGCCAGGTGGCAAGTTTCGGGACAATGGGATTATATGTAGATTTGAAAACACCGTCAAAAGACTATTTAGGGGAATATTGGGAAAATTTTTCTGGTGATATCGGTATCTATGACAGCAATGAAAAACAATTGGCACGTGGATATATTTCCAAGTTAAATCCAATAAAAATTAAATGGTAAGAAAAACAAGGTCCCTACACAATGTGTGGGGATTTTTCCATAAAAAAAGACACCCTTAGGTGCCTTTTCCAATAGTTTTTAGCAGAAGCAACTGCATCCGATAATGAATAAATATGAGACGATATAAATATAACTTTATATATTAGTATTATACAATTAGATTTGTCTCAAATACTATTAGGAAATTTGAACAAAAAGGATATTGAAAGGGTCCTGATATGAATATCAAACCCTTTTCAATATGTATAATTATTTCACTGCTTCTTTTAATTCTTTTCCAGCCTTAAAAGCAGGTACTTTTGAAGCGGCAATTTGCATTTCTTCACCTGTTTGTGGGTTACGTCCTGTACGTGCAGATCTTTCACGTACTTCAAATGTACCAAAACCAAGAATCTGTACTTTCTCTCCATTTGCTAACGCATTTGTTATTGTATCTAATAATGCTTGTGTTGCTACAGCAGCATCTTTTTGTGTAAGTTCAGCTTTTTCTGCTACTACTTTTGTTAATTCTGTTTTATTCATTTTCTGCACCTCTTCATATGTAATTAGGTGACTATTATAACGTGTGATTACTTATGATGCAATTATACTGTACATAGGAAAAGCCATAGCAAGAGCTAGGTGACAATATCTGTGTAAAAGGCTTAAGAAGTTTATTAATTATCGCGCTAAATCTTGTTCATATTTCTTTACTTCTTCCAAAGTTTTAAATGTTAACACATCAAAAACTCCTTTTTCATTCCCACATACAACAACAAAACCATCCGTTGCTTCCAGAACTCTACCGACGCTACCATCTGTAAGCGGAATACTGGTGAGCTGTTTTACGTTCAGTTTTTCTTCTTTTCGAATGTAGGTAGTTATGGGTGTCCCAACAGGAAATGCGTCTGTGATCTCTTTTGTTGTATAAGTGCCATCATCTATTGATTGAGTTTTAGCTGTAATAGAATCAGTTTGAGTGGCACATCCTGTTGAACATATTAAAAGAATTCCAGTAATAATACTTGCACAAGCTGTTTTTACCATTCACAAAATCCTCCTATAACTGATCGTATTGTCAACCCATTTAGGGTAACAAATTGTATATACGAAGTTTGTTGGATTATGTGAGTCGTAAATTAACAAAGATACAGGTATTTTGGCAGAATGTGTTTCAAACAAAAAAAGACACCCTAAGGTGCCTTCCTGCGACTTGAACCATCGTAATATGGTATTGGATGCCAATCCAATTATTATTTTATCACATTAAATAATTTTGGTTGTTGAGAAATATAATTCAAATCTATATGTTGTTTACTTTTACTTTGTTAGCCTTTTTTTGTTGTGGATTCTTGAATCTGTTCAGATTTGCTTTTAATTTCATCGGTATTTGCTATCTCGACACTTCCTTGAGCCTTTTTATATTTTTGAATTGAAGCATTAACATTCTGATTAAATGAAATCAAGTTACCAGTTGGTGAAGACATTTGTTCATTAAGCGCCGTTATAATATTATCTATCTTTTTATATTCTTTTTGGTGTTCTTTAGAAGCCTCTGAAACAAGTTTTAATTGTTGCTTCATTTCTGTATGGAGTATATCAGCATGCTTGATCATGGGCTCAGATTCTATTTTTCAAGCGTATTCTTTCTGTAGATTCATAGGGGAAGGGAAAGGAAGGCGTTTTTAATTTTTAAACTTGCTTATTGTGTTTCATTGTGTGAAAATAACCGAAGAAATTATTGAATACAGTACTGATAAATGATAATAGAAAGTGAGCTTTTGTGATGATACCTTATTATATAGAGATAGCTCATGAGATAGCTAAAACGGCCCATGCTGGACAAGTAGATAAAGCAGGTATGGATTATATCAAACACCCTGAGGCAGTTGCTAGCTTTGTAAATACGGCCGAAGAGAAAGCTACTGCTTATTTGCATGATGTTCTGGAAGATACTGAGATAACTGCTAATGATCTGTTAAGTGCCGGTATACCTCATAATGTAGTTGAGGCAGTGCAGGTACTGACAAAAAAGAAATACACGCCTTATTTTGAGTATCTGAGCAAAGTGAAAGAAAATTCTCTTGCCCGTACTGTCAAACTTGCAGACTTAAAACATAATTCTGACCGCTCACGACTTTCTAGGATAACGGATAAAGACCTAAAACGATTAGAAAAATATCGCAAAGCGATTCAGTTTTTAGAGGAATAAAAGAAACAGCAACTTTTTTAGTAGCAATTTTCTAGAATACTAATTGTTTAAAGAAATTACTTCATGCAAATATTAAATGAACCTTGTATATAATTTTTAACAAAATGTAAAAACTAATATACAAAATGTTAAAAATTATATACAAAATGTTAAAAATAGGATAAAGTTTTTGTAGGAGGTGGGGGTAGTTGTTAAACAACCGGATAGTTGTCTGCCGTGCCGAAAAAGGTTGGACACAGCAAGATTTAGGAGAGAGAGTAGGTGCTAGTCGACAGACTATCGCTTCTATGGAAAGGAATAAATATAATCCCTCTTTAATTCTTGCATTTAAAATAGCCCAAGCTTTTGGAAAACCGTTAGAGGAAGTTTTCGAATTTAAGGAGGAATAAACAAATGGAATTTATAAAGTATGCTGTAATTATTATTATAGTTTTATCATGCTTAAGTGAATTATATATGTTTAAATTTCAAAAAAGCCAAGAGGCAAGAGATGAGAGAGGTTTAGATATTCAGTATAAAACTACTAATTTTTTATATAATACTCTTTATCTGGGAATAGTTATATTATTTCTCCTTAACATGCTTCAATATATTACAGCAGAACAATTTGTGAATATCCTCTTATATTTCTTTATTTCTTTAGGGATATTAAAAGTTGCTTATTCATATTGGAGAAGGAGCTATTAAATATAAAAAGAAATACTAAAAATAAGGGGGCATATTTTTAATATACTTGTTCCTGAATTAATAATAGATTAATTTCTGCGGAGGTATTAGTACTTAATATTAGGAGAAATTGGCCGCAGCTTACTAATATAATTATAGATACGCCTATGTACTTAAAGAATAAATGCAGAGTTTTTATAAGCGTGGAAAAATTGCAGTTTCAATTGAAACTGCAATTTTTAATTCATCCTTGCCATTATAGGGGAGGGGATTTGAAGTGTGCTAAGATAAAGTCATTTTAGTAAACTTGCTTCATTTTAAAATAAGTTTGAATGAAGGAGACAATTTGCTAAATACACTATGTTGTTCATTTCCTTCTTGATTCATACTTACTTGATAAGGTGAAAATCCTTTATACGTTTTTCTTTTCCATTGCCATAAGCCATTATTTTGATCGAACTCACCATAGTATTGATTGTAATCAAGCTTGTTTCCGGTGTTTTTATTAAAATTATTGCTAATAAAGATACGACTATTACTTGCATAGATTTGGTTATTGGTAATTACATTATTACGGGTATCATAATTTAATTCTATTTGGCCACTCTCTTGATCTTTTGTATCATTTTTATAAATTACATTGTTCGTAATCGTGTTATTTTCAGCATATCCTTGCTGACTGTCATATCCACCAATTGCAATACCACTCATGATATTATTGGATATCGTATTGCCTCTAACGGTAATTTGACTTGCGCTTTTTCCTGCATGTTCGCTTGCCACCTCAATACCAAGGTCGTTTTCATAGCTTTGATTTTGCTCAATAATAATTTCCTTCCCGCCATCCACGTAAATACCATCAGCTGAATATTCATTATAACTCGTATTAGTGATGGATGAATTGTGATGGACAATATTGTTACGAACAATTCCATTCCGTGCTTGATCTAAAGCAGCTACCGGAGATACTCCTTCATGTCCAATCAGAACAATACCGATGTTATTGTTATCACGTACTTTGTTATTAGTAACTTCAAAAGAATCTACATTCCCGTTCATAGCAATTGCTTCACTCAGTCCTAACTTCAAATTTGCTACTTCGTTATTATCGATGACAATATGATTTAAATTATTTTGTGCACTAGATGAAGTACCGTATACAGCAATGCCGTGTGCATTTCCATCTTTAACATTTGCTTCAATGTGATGGATATAATTATTTCTAATCTCGATATGACTTCCTGTTCCAGTAATATAAATACCAATAGGTGTTTCATTAACTTTTGTTGATTTTAAATTGCGAAACTCTAATCCTTTTACCTGGATATAATTTTTGTCCGCTATTGTAAATAACCCATCATCCTCTAACTTGACTGTGGAACCATCAAGAATTACTTTTTCATCCTGGTAATTTTGAAAAGTAATAGGTGCTCCTGAGGCACCGGAATGAGTGACACGAACCTTTTGGTTATAAATCCCGCCTCTTATGTAGATTGTGCTTCCTTCTTTAGCAACATTAGCAGCTTTTTGAATGGTAGCAAAAGGTCGATCTAATGTGCCGGGATTGAGGTCGTTACCTGTAGGAGATACATAGTAATTTATAACAGAATTTGTATTGATATTGGATTGTGCAAAGGCTGATACTGGAAGTGTGAAAATTAACATACTGAGAGAAAACATGAAGATAAAAAGAGATTTTTTGAATGAGGGGAATATTTCTTGATAGTTCATCATTTTCTTCCTCCTTTTTATTTATCATTTTAGCCAAGAAGACTCCTTCCTCAAGGAGCGTGAAGGGTCACAGCCCAGTGAGTAGGTGGGAGATGAATTGGCTTCGAACAAGGGATGGCAGGAAGCCATCTTAATTGTTCGACATATAGAAAGTGTTACTTTACTATCTATCGAATGTACGTTTGGTATATAATAGTTATATACCGAAATGGAGGTGAATGAAATGATGATCAATAAAGCCTATAAGTTTCGTATCTATCCAAATCAAGCACAAGCAATTCTAATCAACAAAACGATTGGTTGTTCTCGCTTTGTATTCAATCATTTCCTAACCTTATGGGATTACGCATACAAAGAGACAGGAAAAGGCTTGACCTATGGTACATGCTCTGCCAAACTCCCTGCCATGAAGAAAGAGTTTGTTTGGCTAAAGGAAGTGGATAGTATTGCGATTCAGTCGTCTGTTCGCAACCTTGCCGATGCTTATACGCGCTTTTTCAAAAAACAAAACAGCGCACCGCGCTTTAAATCTAAGAAGAACAACGTACAATCTTACACCACAAAACAAACAAATGAAAACATTGCCGTTGTAGGGAACAAAATAAAGTTGCCGAAACTAGGCCTTGTTCGATTTGCCAAAAGTCGTGAAGTAGAGGGACGTATTGTAAATGCGACTGTTAGACGAAACCCTTCTGGCAGATATTTTGTGTCACTATTAGTTGAAACAGAAGTACAAGAACTTCCGAAAACACATTCTTACATT
>NZ_NJGF01000031.1:0-50606 GCF_002209985.1 Bacillus sp. K2I17 | reverse complement strand
CCTTTCTTATTATAAAAAAAGAAATAATTAGTTCTCCATAAAATTAAAAAATACGCTATTCTTTCTGTAGAATCATAGGAAAGGATGGCGTTTTTTATGTCTGTTTCTGTGTCTGATGAATTACAACTATTTGCTCAAGAGATTCAAAGGTTCTTATCTCCAAATACCTTACGGAATCTTGCTAGAGATTTTGGTTTCGTTATGGGGGTACTTTAAAATCTTAGCTTGATAGACATGCGATAAGACCCCCAATTAAATATAAAAAAGAGCACTGATTTTTAGTGCTCTTTTTGTAAGCATTAAATAATGAAATTTGAAATATTCTTTAGAATAGCGAATAATTCAAATCTGTTTATTTTTAAGATTAATCAATACAGCAATACTTATGCATTTATTATATTTAAAAGGGCTATTTTATTGAAAGCAAATAATAGATAATTCTACTTTACCAATAAGGTTTACTTCTCCTTTTTCAACATCAGCATATATTATCTTCGGTAACCTCAATAATTTCACTCAATTGAATTTGGATCGTTGCTAATTTCCATGTAATTAGTAATTTTTTTACATGAATACTTAGCGCGATATAAAAACCTTCCATATTTAAATGGAATTCCCTCTATCCGATTATATAAATCTATACAATTAAGAAAAACTATTCGAACTTTTAAATTCCAATTACAAGTAACGAGGTATTCTTCGAAAAAGAAGATAAAGATAGCTTTGAGTGTAGAGAGAAACTGTAATAAAAGTAAGATAGGGCAAAGACTAGTATTGAAAAATATAAAAGATGGAAGTAGCATAGGGGATTTACGCATAAAGTAAAATTGATGGTGAAGTTAACAAAATTTTCAATTAAGTCAGATAAAAGGGTGGTGTTTTTAACTTATAATAATGTTAATACAATGAAAATACGGCTGCGAATTAGTTGTTTTAAAAATCAAATTTAGATGGGAAGAGGATAATGAAGACCAGAGATAGTTATAAAATTATTGTAATTGGTGCTGGGACTGCAGGAATATCTTCTACTGCACATTTGTTACGAAATGTACCCCTATTGAAAGAAGATATAGCAATTATTGATCCATCAAAAAAACATTATTTCCAACCACTATGGAGTTTAGTGGGGGGAGGAATTGTTTCAAAGGAAAGTACGATGCGTGATCAAGAAGTGCTTATTCCAAAAGGTGCAACGTGGATTCCTAAAAGTGTTGTTAAGTTGTTTCCGAAAGAAAATAAGCTACTTTTAGATGATGGATTGCTGCTTGAGTATGAAATTCTTATTGTAGCAGCCGGTATACAAATAAATTGGGATGGTATTAAAGGCTTGAAGGAGTCTATTGGGACTAATGGGGTTTGTAGCAATTACTCTTATAAATATGTTGATTCTACTTGGAGAGAAATTGAAAAATTTAAAGGAGGAAATGCAGTTTTTACCCACCCAAACACTCCTATTAAATGCGGTGGTGCTCCACAAAAGATTATGTATTTAGCAGAAGAGTATTTTTCTAATAGCGGTGTAAGAAACAAAAGTGAAGTAATGTTTTATACGGCGAACGCTAATATATTTCAGGTTCCACGTTATGCTAATACATTAGAACAAGTACTAGAAAGAAAGCAAATTATAACGAATTATAATAAAAACTTAGTAGAAATTATTGCCGAAAAAAGAGAAGCAATTTTTGAAGATACGCAAACACTGAAAAGAGAAACTGTACCATACAGTATGATCCATGTTGTTCCACCAATGGGGCCACCTAATTTTATTAAAGAGAGTGAGATAAGTGATTCTCAGGGGTGGGTAGATATAAGCCCTTATACTTTGCAGCATATACAGTATAAGAATATTTTCGGACTTGGAGATTGTACCAATTTACCCACCTCTAAAACTGGAGCGGCAATTCGAAAACAAATACCTGTCTTAAAACAAAATATTATGGACGTACTTAACGGAAGAGACTTGCATGCTAAATATGATGGATATACATCCTGCCCGATTGTTACAGGTTATAAAAGTCTTATACTCGCTGAATTTAACTATGAACATGAGCCTCAAGAAACATTTCCGTTTAATCAAGCGAAAGAACGATATAGTATGTTTTTACTTAAAAGATATATGTTGCCCTATATGTATTGGAATTTTATGTTGAAAGGGATGCTATAGGAGAAGATAGAAAGCAGTTATACAAATTGAAAAGTAATTTGAAATAACTATTTGGAGGGAATAGCTATGCTTTTAAAATATTTTTATGATGAAAAATTAGCACATGCTTCCTATTTGGTCGGTTGTCAGAAGGAAGGCGTAGCAATTGTAATTGATCCAGGTCGCTATATAGAACAATATATAGAATTTGCTAAGAAAGAGGGAATGGAAGTAATTGCTGCGGCTGAAACTCACATTCATGCAGATTTTCTTTCTGGGTCTAGAGAACTTTCTAATCTTTATCATGCAAAGTTATATGTATCTGATGAAGGAAATTGTGATTGGAAATATCAATATCTTAACGAAGGTCGATACAAATTGGTTAGAGAGGGCACAGAGTTTAAAATAGGTCATATAAAATTTAATGTAATTCACACCCCAGGGCATACGCCTGAAAGTATTTCTTTTTTAGTAACTGATACAAGTCAAAATAATTATACGAATGATAAGCCAATGGGAATATTCACAGGTGATTTTATATTTGTAGGAGATATAGGAAGACCGGATTTATTAGAAACTGCTGTAGGTATGAAAAATACTGCAAAAATAGGAGCGAAACAATTATTTAATTCTATACAAAAAATAAAAATACTCTCTGATTATTTGCAAATATGGCCATCACATGGTGCAGGAAGCGCATGTGGAAAAGCATTAGGAGCAATTCCAACTTCTACATTAGGTTATGAAAAGATGTTCAATTGGGCATTTCAGTGTAATGAAGAAAGTGATTTTGTATCGACTTTATTGAGGGGACAGCCAGAGCCTCCAAAGTATTTTTCATTAATGAAGAATTTAAATAAGTCTGGTCCTCCAATTCGTAAGAAGAGAGAAGTTATTGCTATTGATACAGTAGAAAAACTTCAAGAAGTTATGACAAGCGTTCAGCAAATAGTTGATATAAGGGATGTAGAGAGTTTTGCTTCTGGTCACATCGAGAAATCAATTAACATACCTTATAACAATTCCTTTACAACTTGGTGTGGATGGTTACTAGATTATAAAACAGAAACTTTAATCATTCTAGATGAGGAAAAGGTTAGAGTGGAGGAAGTTATTAGAGACTTTGAATCTATTGGGCTAGATAATATTATTGCTTTTGTACCTGTAAAGGTAATACAAAGATTTAATAGATTAGAAAGTTACAAAGAAGACACATCAATCGAATTATATCCGCATATAAAAGGTGGAAGTGTTAAGGTAATCGACGTGCGTAGTAAAAAAGAGTGGGAGGAAGGACATCTTCATGATGCAATACATATCCCTTTAGGAAATCTATTTAAGCAGCTAGATTGTATACCAAAAGGTTGCCCAATAGTTTTACAATGTCGAACCGGATTGCGTTCCGCCATAGCAGCTAGTATTTTACAAAGAGCAGGTATAAAGGAAGTAGTGAATTTAAAGGGAGGATTTCTTGCATGGAAAAAAGAAGAGTTTCCTTATATAACATGTAATCGCAATGTGTAGGGAAATAATTTTTATTAATTTATCCGATAAGGAAAATTGCGGATTACATAGGAGTATATCTATATATAGGTGCAATACAGTTAGATAGTGTATTAAAATAGGAGAAATAGATGATTTATTCTATAGACCTGAATTTATTCAGAATTATGCTGATGAGCAAATAGATATAGTTTTATCAGGACACGCTAATGGTGGACAATTTAGGTTACCATTTATCAGCAAATTAGTGGCTCCAAATCAAGGTGTTTTACCTAAATATACAACTAGTTTATATGAAAAACAAAATACGTCTATGGTAGTAAGTAGAGGATTAGGCAATAGTATCATTCTGCAAAGAATTTTTAATAGGCCAGAACTTGTAGTCGTACAGTTAAATTGAACTGTACGACTTTTTGTACAGAAAAAATAGGCCATATGCATTTTATACAAGTTAACATTACAGTTTTGTTAAAAATTTTCTACGTTACATAAAGTAACAAAATTTGACCCGGAGAGTTTGTTATAGTGTAAATAATCAAAAAACTTAAAAATTAGTCGAGTGAAAAGTGTGATAAGCAATTCAGTAAAAAACTTAAAGGGGTGTACACATGCATAAAGAATATGAAATTGAAGAGTATACGGCGATTGAGGAACAAATACATTATTATTGTAAATGTTTATTAGTAAGTCATCCTGATCAAATTATAAAGTATTTAGAAAAAAGGTTAGAAAAATATGCAGAAACATTACAATATGCACATTTATATCCTGATACAGTTATTTTACCGTTACAGCAATTAGTTATCGAATATTCTTTAGATGTTGCTAGAATTAGAAAATATATGAATTTAAAAACGTAAAATGAAATATATAATTTAAATGAAACAGAGTCGACTTTAAGAAATGAAATTCTAATGTCGACTCTGTTTCATTGTTTAAGATTGAAAATACATACTAATCAATGAAGTTTGACATATAATTACGCAAGAGTAAAATGAAAGTGAGTACTCACTCATTTTGAAAAGGGGGAAGAATACATGCAGCAACCTGCTATTATTTTACGAACCGTGTCAAAAAGTTTTTGGAAAAAAGAAGTTTTACACAATCTTTCATTGCAAGTTGAAAAAGCAGAGATATTTGGTTTAGTTGGGCCTTCAGGTTCAGGGAAAACGACTCTTATTAAATTGATTGCAGGTATTAATGAGGCAACGAAAGGTGAAGTGCTTGTATACAACACGAACATGCCTAATTTAAATGAAATGAAAAGAATTGGTTATATGGCTCAGGCTGATGCATTATATGAAGAACTATCAGCATATGAAAATGCAGATTTTATTGCAACGATGTATGGATTAAAAGGAAAACATAAAAAAGAAAGAATCGAAGAGGTTTTTGACCTTGTACAATTATCAAAACATATAAGACAGCAAGTGCAGCATTTTTCAGGTGGGATGAAGAAGCGTTTATCATTAGCGATAGCACTCCTTCATGAACCTGAAATATTAATTTTAGATGAGCCAACAGTGGGGATAGATCCACTTCTTAGAAAAAAAATCTGGGAAAAATTTTATGATTTGAAAAAGAAAGGCACAACTATTATTGTAACGACGCACATTATGGATGAAGCTGAGTTTTGTGAGCGTTTAGGGTTGATTAGAGAAGGAAAGCTAGTTGCGACTGGAACACCTGAAGAATTGAAAAAACGGGTATCATCAGGACGGATTGAAGATGTCTTTTTGTTGGAAGAGGTGGCCCTATCATGAGAGTTACTGGTGTAATCATTCGTATTATTCGCCAATTTTTTCGAGATAAACGTTCGTTAGCGATGATGTTTGGAGCACCAATGTTATTACTTTGGTTATTGTCTCTAGTGTTTACACAAAAAGACTATGTACCGCATATTGCTGTAGTTGATGTGCCTGCTCCTATTGTAAAAACAATGAAAACTCAAGAAGCCTCAATTTATGAATATGGCAAAGAGAAAGCAATTTCAGAGTTAGAACAGCAAAAGGTAGATGCAGTAATTTATTTAGAGAATGGGAAAATGAATGTTTTATTAGAAGGAAGTGATTCATCAAAAAATCGTGCTGTACTTCAAGTTTTACAAAAGAGTTCAGAAAAGAATGATGTATCAGTTATGAAGCCTGAAGTAAATTACTTACATGGCTCTAAAGACTTTACAATGTTTGATGGGCTTGGCCCCGTATTGATTGGTTTCTTTACATTTTTCTTTGTATTTATATTATCTGGAGTTTCCTTTGTTAGAGAACGTTTAAGTGGTACATTAGAGAGGTTATTGTCCACTCCAGTGAGAAGATGGGAAATAGTTGTAGGATATATTATTGGTTTTGGAATCTTTGCATTTATACAATCAATTATAATCGTGAATTTTTCAGTTTATATTTTAGACTTGTATGTAGCTGGCTCCATATGGCTAACGCTACTTATTACATGTATGCTTTCTTTAACAGCACTAACTTTAGGGACATTTTTATCAGCATACGCAAATAATGAATTTCAAATGATTCAATTTATACCGCTTGTCATTGTGCCACAAATTTTCTTTTCTGGGTTGTTTCCAATTGAATCTATGAATAAGTGGCTACAAATGTTAGGGAAATTATTTCCGCTCACATATGGAGCTGACGCAATGAGACAAGTGATGATTCGAAATCAAGGATTTACAGAGATTGCGTTAGATCTAACTGTATTACTACTTTTTTCTCTATTATTTGCAATAGGGAATGTATTTGCATTAAAGAAACATCGGAAAATATAATGATGATACAAAGGGGCATTATAGATGAAGAAGGATTGGTTGGATGAATTAATTGCCGCAACTAATACGGATAAACGAAATGAACGTCAAATGCGTATTTTAGAGGCAGCTGTTGATATGTTTGGAGAAAAAGGATATGCATCAACTTCTACAAGTGAAATTGCAAAGCGTGCTGGTGTAGCGGAAGGAACAATCTTCCGCTACTATAAAACGAAAAAAGATTTATTGTTAGCGGTCGTCATGCCGACATTAACAAAGTTTGCTGCACCATTTTTCGTACAAGCCTTTGCAAAGGAAATATTTAAATCGAAGTATGAATCATATGAGGGACTTTTACGAGTTGTCATTCATAATAGATTTGAATTTGCTCAAAAGCACTTTCCTATGATTAAAATATTAATTCAAGAAGTACCATTTCAACCAGAGCTAAAAAATGAAATACAACAATTAGTAGAAACGGAACTGTTTTCACATTTCAAAAAGTTGATTGTGAAGTTTCAAGATAAAGGAGAAATTATTGAGATACCACCATCTTCTGTATTACGTCTTACTTTATCAGCTGTATTAGGTTTACTATTAACACGATTTTTATTATTGCCTGAAGAAAAATGGGATGATGAAGTGGAAATTGAAAATACGATTCAATTTATATTGTATGGATTAACGCCACGAATCTAACTATAACAACATTTTAGGGGTTTGATTTTTGGTATTTAAATAAATGTAATTTAATAGGTTTAATCATAAGTAAAAATATATTGATGTGTGAATTACATATACTATTTTTAAGCAAATAATAAATCGCCTTTAAAAAGGCGATTTATATTCATTATACAATTTTGATAAATAAGTACTTGTTTACGAAAAACATTCTAGATTAACGTACTTCTTTGTCTCTTCTTCTAAGACCTAATAATCCTGCTAGACCTAATAAACCCAGCCAAGCCCAATTATTATTTCTATCATGATTATTATTTAAATCATTTGTCGTATTTACATTTCGAGTTCTCACATCATTATTAACTCTGTTCAAGTTATTATCATTAACTCTGTTCAAGTTATTGTCATTAACTCGAGTTGACATATCAGTGTTATTAACTCTATTCATATGATTTCCATCGTATTCAGCTTGGGCAGATGTGCCTAAAAACATAATAGATAGTGCTAAAACACTTAAAATAGATGATAATTTTTTCTTCATAAATTTCCCCTCCTTTCTTATGTATTAATTTCTCCATTGCTTTTGTACATTATTCGTATCACAGTATCTAAATCATAAAGTTAAAATTATTAGAACTATCTTTAATCTCCATTATTAAAAGGACAGGTAAATACAACGAAGCGGTTAACAAAAGTTAACCGCTTACGCCATGTTATGCTTGATCAGATTGAAGAACATGTAAAGGAGGAGGAATAATCCAGCCTTTTTTCTTATTTAACCGTAGTAAGGTAGCACCTGCTTGTGCCTTTTTCATATGGAATTGTCCAAACATCATTCCTACGTCTTCTCGAAGTGATTGTCCCATCGCTTGGCTACATGCTACTAGTCCAGCAGCAAGATCCATAGAAACTTTAGCTGCAATTTCTGCGTCATTAATACGAGCACCAGGAGGGATTGTTTCAATAGATGCAACTGGACGCTCTGGAGGTGCTGGTGGTAATGCCACACCGTTTGATTTTAACAAGTTTTTTAGTTCTTCAACTTCTGATTGGATATCATTTTCTATAAAATTTTCTAAAAACTTTTTTAAGTCCTCGTCTCCAGAATGATTGACAAGAACTTGGTAACCAGCAATTGCACCTTGTGCCCCTGCAAGATAACTCCAAATTGCAAAGACTTCTCCGTAATGCATTGGTTCATTTTGGGGATTACCACTTAATACTCCCATTTTAATATGCCTCCTTAAAATGAATGGATTTTTTGAAATATTTTTTACCAAAGAAAAAATGCTTCTGAAAATGTTCCGTAATAAAGAAAGTAGGTTTCTAAAATTCATTTGGAACACCCTAACTACAAGTAATACTTTCTCAGTCTATAATGTACAAATATAAAGAATATATTCCAAATAACTTGGGATTAAAATTCGTATTAAGACTTATTTTAATTTAAATGTAAAGAGGAGAGGAAAGAATCTGTAACTATGCTAGTAAAGATGGATTGTGTTTAGACAAAAATGTATTAACAAGTTTGTACAAGAACTTGTTAATACATATACGAAATAGATTTGAATTGCAGTTGATATAGCATTAAATTTATAGTTATTATAAAAATAATCAATATAAACAGACTTTGCTTAAGATACTAATATCAGTACAATTTAGATTGTATGGATTGATACCATGGAGGTAATGAAATGCGGCAATTTGCAAAACCAACAATAGTTGTAAGTAAATGTTTAGAATTTGATGCCTGTCGTTATAATGCAGAGATGATACCAGATGTAACAATACGAAATTTGCAGCCATTTGTTACATTTATACCTGTTTGTCCAGAAGTCGAGATCGGATTGGGGACTCCTCGTGAAACGATACGAATTGTAGAAGAAAATGGTGTGAATAGGCTTGTACAGCCGTCGACACGAGAAGATGTAACTGAAAAAATGGAGCAATTTTCATATGTCTTTTTACAAACGATATCTGATGTGGATGGTTTTATTTTAAAGAATCGTTCGCCTAGTTGTGGTACGCGTGATGTGAAAATTTATTCTGGTTTTGAAAAAGCACCAGCAAAAGGAAAGGGATCTGGCTTATTTGGCGGAGCAGTAATAAAAAATTTTTCGCATCTTCCAATTGAAGAAGAGGGTAGATTGTCGAATTTTATTATTAGAGAACATTTCTTTACAAGGCTGTTTACAATCGCGCATTACAAAATGATTAAACATACTAAAAACATAAAAGAACTCGTATCATTTCAATCAGACTATAAGTATTTATTTATGGCATATAATCAGGTAAAACAAAAGGAATTGGGGCGTATTATTGCAAACCAAAAAAATGAAACGATTGAAGTGGTATTTGAAAACTATGAGAAGACTTTATATGAATTATTTATGCGCACACCCCGCTATACATCGAATGTAAATGTATGTGAGCATATTTTTGGATATTTTAAAACTAAGCTGAAAAAACAAGAAAAAGATCATTTTTTAGATTTGATACAAAAGTATATAGAAAAGAAAGTCCCGCTTAGTAGCTTACTTGCAATTTTAAAATCATGGGCCATTCGATTTGACGAAAAGTATTTATTAAGACAAACATATTTTGAACCTTACCCTGAAGCTTTAGTAGAAATTTCTGATTCGGGAAAAGGTAGAGATTATTAAACAATAAATTACATAATTCGACAAGAAAACTCCTATGTTGTTGTAGAACAATGTAGGAATTTTTTTGTGCATTAGTACAGAATCTGTTTTAAAATTAAGTTATGACAGAATTATAGCAATTATCTAACTAATATTCGTGTCTTTTAATTCGTAATGTTTGTAGTAGAAACTCGCACGCTGTCGAAACTCAATATTCGATAAGGGGTGTGTAGCGGAATGGAATTTACTCTAACTCGCGAAAAACAAATGATTAAAGAAATGGTACGTGACTTTGCTGAAAAGGAAATCGCACCGAAAGCTGTATATTATGACAAAACTGCGGAATTTCCATATGAAACATTTCAAAAAATGGGCGAACTAGGATTATTAGGAATCCCATTCCCTGAAGAGTATGGAGGTTCAGGTGGCGATACTGTATCGTACGCGTTAGCAGTTGAAGAAATTGGTCGTGCTTGTGGTGGGACAGGATTAAGTTACGCTGCAACAATTTCATTAGGTGCTTCTCCAATTTATTATTTCGGTACAGAAGAACAAAAACAGAAATATTTAATTCCAATGGCATCAGGTAAAACTTTAGGTGCTTTCGGATTAACTGAGCCGAACGCTGGATCTGATGCAGGTGGTACACAAACGAAAGCTGTATTAGATGGAGACGAGTATGTTATTAGTGGTGAAAAGTGTTGGATTACAAATGCAGAGTATGCAAATACAATTATTGTAACCGCTATCAACGGTGTTGAAGATAATGGTAGAAAGCGTATTTCGGCATTTATCGTACCGACTACAAGTGAAGGATTAACGATTTCAAGTCCTTACGATAAGATGGGTGTTCGTGCTTCTAATACATGTGAAATCGTACTTGATGGTGTACGTGTACCGAAAGAAAATATTCTTGGTGATGTAAATAAAGGATTTAAACAATTCTTATATACACTTGATGGAGGACGTATTTCAATCGCAGCATTAGCAGTAGGTATTGCACAATCTGCATTTGAACGTGCGCTGCAATATGCGAAAGAACGTCAACAATTTGGAAAGTCAATCTCTAATTTCCAAGCGATTCAATTTAAATTAGCTGATATGGCGACTGAAGTAGAACTTGCACGTAATTTAGTACATAAAGCAGCTTGGTTAAAAGATAATGATAAACCTTTCGGTAAAGAAGCGGCTATGGCAAAGTTATTTGCATCTGAGGCTGCTAGTCGTATTGCAAATCAAGCGGTACAAATTCACGGTGGATACGGCTATATGCGTGAATATGAAGTGGAACGACATATTCGTGATGCAAAACTATTAGAAATTGGTGAAGGAACTTCTGAAATTCAACGTCTCGTAATTGCAAGACATTTAGGATGTAGATAAAAAGGAGGAATCACTATGTTTCAAAAAATATTAATTGCTAATCGCGGGGAAATCGCAGTTCGTATTATGAAAACTTGTCAAAAACTTGGCATTCGCACTGTTGCTATTTATTCTGAGGCTGATGAAAATGCCCTACATGTAAAAATGGCAAATGAAGCTTACTTAGTAGGTGGACCGCGTGTCCAAGAAAGCTATTTAAACCTTGAAAAAATTATTGAAATAGCTAAGAAGACAAATGCTGAAGCAATCCATCCGGGATATGGATTATTATCAGAGAATCCATCTTTTCCGGTTCGCTGTAGAGAAGAAGGAATTGTATTTATCGGTCCATCTGAAGAAATTATTACGAAGATGGGAAGTAAAATCGAATCTCGTATTGCAATGCAAGCTGCAGATGTCCCAGTAGTTCCAGGTATTACTACAAATATTGAAACTGCTGAAGAAGCAATTGAAATTGCAAAACAAATTGGTTATCCACTAATGCTGAAGGCATCCGCAGGTGGCGGAGGCATTGGAATGCAGTTGATGGAAACTGAGCAAACGCTCACCAAAGCATTTGAAAGTAACAAAACAAGAGCACAAAACTTCTTCGGTAACGGAGAAATGTATTTAGAGCGCTATATTGCAGATGCACACCATATTGAAATTCAGCTTTTAGCAGATACACATGGTAACACAGTGTATTTATGGGAGCGTGAATGTTCCGTGCAGCGCCGAAATCAAAAAGTAATTGAAGAAGCACCTTCACCATTTTTAGATGAAGGTACGCGAAAAGCGATGGGGGAAGTTGCTGTACAAGCTGCCAAAGCTCTAGGCTATACAAATGCAGGTACAGTTGAGTTTCTTGTAGATGATCAGAAGAACTTTTATTTCTTAGAGATGAATACGAGATTACAAGTAGAGCATCCAGTTACAGAAGAAATTACAGGTTTAGATCTTGTAGAACAACAACTTCTAATTGCATACGGTGAGAAACTATCATTTACACAAGATGATGTAAAACGTAGTGGTCATGCCATTGAGGCACGTATTTATGCAGAGGATCCGAAAACTTTCTTCCCATCACCTGGAAAGATTACAGATTTAACGCTTCCATCAAATGTACGTATTGATCACTTTTTGGAGAATCAAGTCACGATTACACCTTTCTACGATCCAATGATTGCGAAAGTCATTGCTCATGGTGAAACTCGTGAAGAAGCAATTTCAAAATTACATGATGCTTTAGAAGAATTAAAAGTAGAAGGTATTAAAACGAACACGCCAATGTTACTTCAAGTATTGGAAGACGATGTGTTCAAAAGTGGTATTTATACAACAGGTTTTGTAACGAAACAACTTGTTAAAAAATAAGATTTAACAATATTAAGGGGGAAAAAATGATGACGAAGGTATATGCATCGATGGCAGGAAATGTATGGAAGATTGTTGTAGGAGTAGGAGATACAGTAGAGGAAGAGCAGGATGTCGTCATTTTGGAATCTATGAAAATGGAAATTCCAATCATTTCAGAAGAAGCTGGCACAGTTATGAAAATTAATGTGCAAGAAGGCGATTTTGTAAATGAAGGAGATGTATTACTAGAAATTGAATAGGGAGATATAGGGGGAAGCGAATTGAAACTACCTAATTTTGCTGTCATTAAAGAAGTCGGGCCACGTGATGGCTTACAAAATGAAAAAAAGATTGTTGGCACAAAAGATAAAGTAAAATGGATTCAACTACTTACACAGGCGGGATTATCGTACGTTGAAGTTTCCTCATTCGTTCACCCTAAATGGGTCCCTGCATTAGCAGATGCAAATGATGTGTTTTCTGAGCTGAAAAGGGATCCCAATGTTACTTATGCAGCGCTTGTTCCAAATCAAAATGGTTTGGAACGAGCTTTTTTGCAAAATGTAGATGAGGTGAATGTTTTTTTATCAGCAAGTGAATCTCATAATAAAAGTAATATTAATAAATCAATTAAAGAAGCATTAGTTGTAATTGAAGATATAACAAAACAGGCATTATTCGAAGGAAAAAAGGTAAGAGGCTATGTTTCTACTGTATTTGGATGTCCTTATGAAGGGGATATAAGTGCCACAGCAGTTGACGAATTATGTAATCAACTATTTTCATACGGCATTTATGAAGTATCTCTTGGTGACACGATTGGTGTAGCGAATCCACTACAAGTAGAGCGAGTATTAGAACATTTATTAAAGAAATATGATGCTTCGCAGTTTGCAATGCACTTCCATAATACGTATGGAATGGCTCTGGCGAATGTAGTTAAGTCATTAGAATATGGTATTACAACATTTGATAGTTCTTGTGGTGGTCTTGGGGGCTGTCCATATGCACCAGGAGCATCAGGCAATGTTGCAACCGATGACTTAGTTCATATGCTTCATAAGTTAGGGGTCCAAACGAATATTGATGAAGAGAAGTTATTGAAAGCGAGTCAATTCATTCAAAGTAAATTAAATATCCAATTACCGAGTCATGTGTATAGAGCGCTTCAACATAAAACGATAAGTAGGTGAGAAGATGCTACAATTACAAAACATTTCAGTTAATTATGTAACACCTCACGTTGTAAAGATTTCGTTATATCGTGAAAGACAAGCAAACTCATTATCTTTAGCGTTATTAGAAGAGTTACAAAACATATTAACTCAAATAAGTGAAGAGTCCAATACTCGTGTAGTTATTTTAACAGGTGCTGGTGAAAAAGCGTTTTGTGCTGGTGCTGATTTAAAAGAACGTGCTGGTATGAATGAGGAACAAGTTCGCCATGCTGTTAGTATGATTCGCACTACTATGGAGATGGTTGAACAATTACCACAGCCAGTTATTGCTGCTATAAACGGAATCGCCCTTGGTGGTGGTACGGAATTAAGTTTAGCTTGTGATTTTAGAATTGCGGCTAAATCTGCAAGTCTTGGTCTTACTGAAACTACACTTGCAATTATACCAGGAGCAGGTGGTACGCAGCGTTTACCAAGATTAATTGGTGTTGGTAGAGCGAAAGAATTAATTTATACAGGCAGACGTATTTCAGCGCAAGAAGCAAAAGAATATGGTTTAGTAGAATTTGTTGTACCAGCTCATTTACTTGAAGAGAAAGCGATTGAAATAGCAGAGAAAATTGCTAGTAATGGTCCTATTGCTGTTCGATTGGCAAAAGAAGCAATTTCAAACGGTATTCAAGTTGATTTACATACCGGATTACAAATGGAAAAACAAGCGTATGAAGGTGTAATCCATACGAAAGATAGATTAGAAGGATTACAAGCATTCAAGGAAAAACGCACACCAATGTATAAGGGGGAGTAAATATGTTAGACCAAAAACAACAATCGAATACATTTGAAGAACGAGTTGAAGCGATTAAACAAGGCGGCGCACCAAAGTATCATGAACAAAACAAAGCAAAAGGAAAACTATTCGTTCGAGATCGCTTAGCTCTTTTATTTGATAATGGTGAATATGTAGAAGATGCATTATTTGCAAATTGTGAACAAACAGGATTACCTGCTGATGGTGTTATAACGGCAACGGGTAAAATACATGGTCGTACTGCATGCGTAATGGCAAATGATTCAACGGTAAAGGCTGGATCATGGGGCGCACGTACAGTTGAAAAGATTTTACGTATTCAAGAAACGGCAGAAAAATTACGTGTTCCGTTATTTTATTTAGTTGATTCTGCTGGAGCGCGTATTACAGATCAAGTAGAAATGTTCCCAGGGCGCCGTGGTGCAGGAAGAATCTTCTACAATCAAGTGAAATTATCAGGTAAAGTTCCTCAAGTATGCTTATTATTTGGACCTTCGGCAGCTGGTGGCGCATATATTCCAGCCTTTTGTGACATTGTTATGATGGTAGAAGGGAATGCATCTATGTACTTAGGTTCTCCTCGTATGGCGGAGATGGTTATCGGCGAGAAGGTAACTTTAGAGGAGATGGGCGGAGCTCGTATGCATTGCTCTGTATCAGGATGCGGAGATGTTTTATGTAAAACAGAAGAAGATGCGATTAAACAAGCAAGACAATACATTTCATATTTTCCAAACAACTACTTAGAGAAGACTCCATTGGTTACACCTCAAGAACCGAAACAATTCGAAAAAACGTTAGAACAAATCATTCCAGAAAATCAAAATGCTCCTTTCAATATGAAAGATCTCATTAATAGAGTTATTGATGAAGGTTCTTTCTATGAAGTAAAAAAATTATTTGCTCAAGAACTAATTACAGGCTTGGCACGTATTGATGGTAAGCCAGTTGGTATTATTGCGAATCAACCGCGTATGAAAGGCGGCGTATTATTCCACGATTCTGCGGATAAAGCAGCGAAATTTATTAATTTATGTGATGCATATCATATTCCGTTGTTATTCCTTGCAGATGTACCTGGATTTATGATTGGTACAAAAGTAGAGCGTGCGGGTATTATTCGTCATGGTGCAAAGATGATTTCTGCAATGAGTGAAGCAACTGTACCGAAAATTTCTATCGTTGTTCGTAAAGCATACGGTGCTGGTTTATATGCAATGGCAGGTCCAGCCTTTGAACCAGATTGCTGCCTAGCATTACCGACAGCTTCTATTGCAGTAATGGGTCCAGAAGCGGCAGTTAATGCTGTATATGCAAATAAGATTGCAGCTTTACCAGAAGAAGAGCGTGATAGCTTCATTGCTGAAAAACGCGAAGAGTATAAGAAAGATATTGATATTTACCATTTGGCATCAGAGATGGTCATTGATGGTATTGTTCATCCAAACAATTTAAGAGAAGAGTTAAAAGGACGATTCGAAATGTATATGAGTAAATATCAAGTATTTACAGATCGTAAACATCCTGTTTATCCAGTTTAAAAGCCCTATTTAGGGCTTTCTTGCTCAAAAAGTCAAGGAGGGGAAAACATTGAAACAAGCAGTTTGGTTTCCAACAGAAGAATATAAAGAAAAAACGCGTTTATATGGTTGGATGAAATCATTGGGCTATGAAGATTATGAAACGTTTTATAATAAATCTATTGAAGAAACAGATTGGTTTTGGGGAGAAGCTGAGAAAGCGGTTGGCTATCAATGGATGAGGCCTTATACAGAAGTGCTAGATTTAGAAAATGGTACGCCGTTTGCACAGTGGTATAATGGCGGAACATGTAACGTTGTAGAATCAGTTTTATCACGCTGGCTTGCAGATGATGAAACAAGAACGCAACCAGCACTACAGTACGAGGGAGAAAATGGAACTTCAAAATCATTTACATATGAAGAGCTTGACAACTGGGTAAGTCGCGTTGCAAACGGTTTGAAACATGCGGGTATTGAAAAAGGTGACCGTGTAACAATTTATATGCCGATGATTCCAGAAACAGTTGTTGCAATGCTAGCTGTTATGAAAATCGGAGCAATTATTTCACCAATATTCTCAGGATTTGCGTCTGATGCAGTCATGACTCGTGTACAAGCGGCAGGATCAAAAATGATCATTACTGCAGATGGTTTTTCACGCCGGGGTAAAGTTGTTTCATTAAAAGACGAAGTAGATAAAGCTTGCGAACATTGTCCAACTGTTGAAAAAGTTGTTATTGTTCGTCATGCAGGAAATGATTTTACACCACATAATTATGATTTCCCATGGAGTGCGCTAGAAAAAGAAAAACCATTTACACATGCTGAAGAGATGAATAGTGATGATCCGTTAATGCTCATTTATACATCAGGTACAACTGGGAAACCGAAAGGAACAGTACATACACATGCTGGTTTCCCTTTGAAATCTGCATTTGATGCAGGATTTGGAATGAACATCAAACAAGGTGACCGCGTATTATGGGTAACTGATATGGGCTGGATGATGGGACCGTTTTTATTATTTGGCTCTCTCATTAATGGAGCAACGATGGTTATGTACGAAGGTGTTCCAGATTTCCCAGAAGCAGATCGTTTATGGGAGACCGTTGATAAATATGAAATTACACATCTCGGTATATCACCAACATTAATTCGTGCGTTAATGGCAAAGGGTGATGAGTATGTAAATAAACATTCGCTCAAGAGTTTAGAAGTATTCGCATCAACAGGTGAACCTTGGAATCCAGATCCTTGGATGTGGCTATTTGAAACAGTTGGAAAAAATAATGTACCAATTTGTAACTATTCAGGCGGAACTGAAATTTCTGGTGGGATTTTCGGAAACGTCCTTATTAAACCAATTGCACCGATTAGTTTTAACGCATCTTTACCAGGAATGGCAGCGGTTGTGCTCGATGATCAAGGCAATCCAATTCGTGATGAAGTTGGAGAATTATGTTTAGAGAAACCTTGGGTTGGTATGACGAAAAGTTTCTGGGAAGACGATGAGCGTTATGTGAACACGTATTGGTCACGTTTTGAAAACAAATGGGTTCATGGTGACTGGGTGATTTATGATGGTGAGCAATATATTATTACAGGACGCTCAGATGATACGTTAAACATTGCTGGAAAACGTATTGGACCTGCAGAATATGAATCTATTCTTGTGAAGCATAATGATGTCATAGAAGCTGCCGCGATTGGAGTACCTGATGATGTAAAAGGTGAAGTTTGTCATTGTTTTGTAGTATTAAGGGACGATGTAACATTCACAGGAGAGTTAAAGAAAGAATTAATGAGTTTAGTAAACTCTCATATCGGAAAAGCATTGTGTCCAAAAGATATTCACGTTGTAGAAGATTTACCAAAAACACGAAATTCTAAAGTAATGCGACGTGTTATTAAAGCAGCTTACTTAGGAAAAGAGTTAGGAGATTTATCGTCACTTGTAAATCCTGAAGTAGTTCCGTTTATTCAGGGGTTACAGTCTAGCAAACTATAAAATTACGAATGAGCTCTATTTACATAGAGCTCATTTTTAATGTTTACAAAAAGATAAGAGAGAAAAAGTAAATTTGAAGTTAAAAAATCTACTATTAGTGTTAAGTATATCTGTTTGTTTTTAGTTTTTATCAAAATAGGATACTATGGCTGTCTATTCAATGGAGTGATTGAATTTTGTTAAGAATGAAAATTTAGTGAAGAAAAAAGTAATGAATAAAAGGAGAAATCCCTGGGGGACAGGGATTCAATAAGGGAGATATCATTGTCGTTCGATGTCGAAATTTGGCGTATCCGACAAATTAATATTATCACGAATTTTCAGGAGATTGTGATAGTGGATGTGTCAAAAATGTGTACGGGTTTCATATAAAAGTGTTATTTAAATAGGAAAAGGGAAAAGAATTAAGTTCACTGGTTCTTAAGATTTTTCCCTTTTAAATTTACTGTTTGTTCGTTGTTCTATATACATCTGAAATTGGTAAATCTTCGCCATGTAAAGCTTGAGTACTGTCCTTTTTGTTTGAATCATGTGCCTCCTGAGATGTTTCTTGCATTTGCTCTTGGGCCTTACTAGGAGTATTCAGCGCATCTGATGACACATGATCAAGTTGTTGACTTAATAAATCTTTTTTATCCATGTTATGTAGCTCCTTTTTGAACTTAGATATAAAAACGAAGTGCTTTTAAATAGTTACGTGGGTATTATGTATCTTTGAATGGAATTATATACATAAACTATATTGAGAATTTAACTAATTATAAAAATTACTTGTGATGACAAGCTTAAGAAATATAAAGATCATTAGTTCTTAATAAAAGCGTTATTTTAGTAGGGTGTTACGAAATTTTATTTGAAAGGAACATCCCAATGATAAAAAAGAGCACTGTAAATCAGTGCTCATCTTATTAGATATTGCTTAGTCCTTAAAAATAAAACCGTTACGGACAATTCACAATGGTAATAGTGACGTTTGCCATTGTTCCAGGAGAATCAAGAAGTGAAGCAGTAACGGTTACTGTTCCAGGCCCATTAGCGGCTAGAAATACAGCGGTAAAGTTACCTGAAGCATTGGTAATGACCGCAAGAGGAACCATGAAAGCAAGAGAAGGGTTACTGAATGAAAAACTGACCACTACTCCTGGAGTAGGACTACCGTTTACTAATACTTGACCCGAAAAAAATAAAGTATTATTTCCTTGAGTGGATACACATGCTGTGGTTTCGTTAGAAGTCAAGGTAATAGAGGCAGGCCCAGCAGGAAGATTAAATCCAGTTGGTCCGGTAGAACCGGTAGAACCGGTTGATCCGGTTGGTCCGGTAGAACCAGTTGATCCGGTTGATCCGGTTGGTCCAGTTGGTCCAGTTGGTCCGGTAGAACCAGTTGATCCGGTTGAGCCAGTAGCTCCTGTAGAACCGGTGGGACCAGTAGGGAATTGAAAGGGTTGAACAGGTGGAAGTGTAGGTCCAATAGAACCCGGATTAAGTGCAGCAAAATATAAAAACTCGTCCATTATTTATCACCTCTAAAAATCGTATTACTAATAGTAAATGTAATGATAGAGCAATGTGAAATGGACAAGTGGTTGTATTTTAATAAATTAAACAAAATAGTTATTTGATAGAAAAAGAAATTAGTATGTTTATTTTAGAAATTAAATATAAAAAGGCGATTATCGTCAAATCGCCTTTTTGGGTAATGCAGTGTAATTTTATTCAGTTATTTGAAATATAGTTTCATTCGGTTTGGAAAATCCATACAGTTTCCTTGCGAATTTTAAAATTTCTTCTTCACTACCTGTTAAAGCCTTAACATCATTTTTAAGGGAATGACCATCCTTCTTTAAAGAAGATAATTTTTGTTGCTCCGTATTAACCGTGATTTGTTTCTCTTTAATCATTTCTTGCTGGTTATTAAGAGAATATTGAAGGACAAAAATTATAGGTAATATAAAAGCTAAAGTAGTTATAATACGGCGTCTTGTTTTTTTATTATTACCTTGTTTGGTGTTAGCGTTCACTTGCTGTGAGGGTATCTTAGGATTTGATTGTTGTGATGATATTTTTGGGATGTTTCCCATTAAAATGCCTCCATTACTGATTGTAGAATTTAAACTGTTTAAAAGTATTATAAATGTTCAATGGGAATTTTAGAAGATAGTTTAATATAGGTGAGTTTTGTAAAGTTTAAACAAAATCCTTATTTAAATAAAAGGAACCCCGATTGTCTGCAGGGCTCCTAAGGGTAATCGTCAAGTAATGACGTACTCGACTAGTTAACGATATCATGAATTTTTTGGTAAATATACTGGTAAATGCGTCCAAATTAATGAGAGCATTATTTGAAACAAAAACGCTATTTTAATAGGGAGGGGAATAATGATGATTCCATGGGACAAGCGAGTATACATTGTATTAAGGTGATCATTTTATTACAGAGGGGACAATTTTAGAGGTTAGTGAAAAGGCGAATAAATCATTATATTGGCTTTGGTGCATGTTAGCTCCAAGCTATGAAAAAGTGTGCGGTAATAGTACAAAGCGACTTCGGTTGATTCGGATAGATGATGATGAAGAATGATATAAAAATTTCATTTTGTAGAGAAATGAGGTGATTAAGGATGGGCATAGAATATGCCATGTTTGTATTAAAAAAGAGCAGAATTTAGCCTATATATAAAGATGTTGGAATTGTTCTAAAGGGGGGAATATCTGAAATATAAATAATTGAGGGGAGTGAACTAATAATGGAAACTAGTACTTTTTTAGGATTGTTTTGGGGATGGATAACGGTTATCGTATCGGGAATACTTTTCGTACGTCCATCGGTACTACGTGAATTAAAAAAATTAGTGGTTGAAGACAGAGGATTTGGTATTATGTATGGTTTTCTATCGATTTTCCTAGGGTTAGGTAGTGTAATCCTACATAATGTATGGGTATTCAATTGGCAGGGGTTCCTAACGGTTATTGCATGGCTTGCATTATTAAAGGGAATCTACATAATTGCATATCCTGAACCCTCCAAGAAAACAGACTTTGAATTAAGGGTACTATCTACACGTATAGCGCTCGCTATCATTGGCGCCTTGGCTTTATGGATGCTTATAGTAATCTATATAAAATAATCCTTTTCTAATAAGAACTATATTAAAATAAATCTCTACGTGTTCATTGACAAAAAGCTGACTATACTTAGTCAGCTTTTTGTATATTACATTCTAGTATTTATCGGTCACAAAAGACATGTTCTCTCTTTTAAGTCGATATCGAAAATATTACCAATTTTTTCTTTTACAATGACAACAAATAAAGAAACATTTACAACGACACTTATTTCGTTTAGAACTCCAATCATCATCACAATGATTCTTTTCTTTAGATTTCCACCAATCATCATTACAATGCTTTTCCTTAGAACTCCAATCATCATCACAATGATTCTTTTCTTTAGATTTCCACCAGTCATCACAACAATGCTTTTTCTTAGAACTCCAGCAATCATTTTTCCAGGACATTCTTTTATACCTCCCTTCAATAGGATTCATACTATTCTATGTTTTAGTAAAAGAATGGCTTGTTTATTAACCTATTATTTTACCTTTATATGATAGAGTGCTTTCTACTAGATATAGAATTCATACAAACTATGCTAATTTTCAGGAGATAGTTGAGAGAACTACTGGTTATGATATTAATCAACAAACACTTGTTGAAGGAAACGTTAAGATTTTAAATAATATCTTATTTTGGAGTACGCTTTTTTGAATGTATATTTCACAACAGCAAAGGTACTATATTAATGCAAACAAAGCCTATGTATATGGTATATGTGAAGTAATAGGAAAAGCTGGGGACTCTTAAAGGAGCTGACTTATAAGAGGTTGTCTAAACTTTAAATTCAGCAGAATTAAATCCAATTCCCCTCATTAAACAAGCTTCAAATTGTTAGAGGCCTGTTTTTATAGTTAATAAAGAAAAGAATGTCTAATACAATTGTTTGTTTTTTCCTTTCTATGTGTTTGTCTCTTACACTTTTAAGCTTGTGGACATACTTTACTAATAGAAAGGATTAGGGGGTGAGGTTTTGGGTTCTCGATTTAATAATTGTAAAAAGAAGTGTACATGTAAACAGGATGATTGTTGGGATGCTTTCGAAGAATGTAAAAAAGAACAAGAAGAACAAAATAAAAAATGCGATTGTTGCTGTGTACAAGGAATTAGAGATGAGCTTAAAAAATTAGTAAACAGAGCCGTGCGAATTACTACAGTAGGAAATAATTATGCAGGAACTGTTTCTTCAGTAACTTGCGATGTTGTAAAGCTTGCTAATAGTGCTGGGGTAGTTACGGTAATTATTTCTGTTTGTAAAATTGAAGCGATTGAACTTTTGTTGACATAGGAAAATAGCATAATTATGCCGTTTTTTGTAAAGCCATTCTTATGAATGGCTTTATTTTAATTTCGTATAAAAGGAGAATATATTCTTTATATAGAAATAGGTTTGAGGCTATAAAGAGTGATGTACGAACGGAGAATGAGAGTGATTAAATTAGTACCCTTTAAAAGATCTGATTTCAAACAATTAATAAATTGGATTAATTCCGAAGAATTTTTAATACAATGGTCGGGAAATGCATTTACATATCCTTTAAATGAACAGCAATTAGAGAAATATACAGAATGTGCAAACACACTGGC
This sequence comes from Bacillus sp. K2I17, assembly GCF_002209985.1. Lineage (NCBI taxonomy): Bacteria > Bacillati > Bacillota > Bacilli > Caryophanales > Bacillaceae > Bacillus > Bacillus sp. K2I17. The sequence goes on along the minus strand of NZ_NJGF01000031.1, from coordinate 27,940 downwards.
ATTCAAAATAATGGATGAAGAGACTAAAGCAGCTATTGGTCATATTTCTCTTGGACAAATAGATAATATAAATAAGTCTGCTAGAATTGGAAAAGTGCTAGTTGGTAATACGAAAATGAGAGGGCGTTCTATAGGGAAACATATGATGAAAGCCGTACTTTGTATTGCTTTTGATGAATTAAAACTACATAGAGTAACTCTTGGTGTTTATGACTTTAATAAGTCAGCTATTTCTTGTTACGAAAAAATAGGTTTTGTAAAAGAAGGTTTATTAAGAGAGTCAAAAAGAGTAGGAGAAACGTATTGGAATTTATGGGAAATGAGTATGTTAGAATATGAATGGAGCGGTAAAAAATAATAGTTATCTATAACTATGTTATGTTAATTAAAAGGGGTATGGTGGGAAATTATGAATAAAAAAACGAAAATCATTACAGTTGCAGCTGTTTCAGGAGGAGGTAAAACTACTGTTACAGAAAAATTAACTCAAAAGTTAACAAATTCAAAAGCACTATATTTTGATAGCTATCACTTTAAAAACTGTCCTAGTGATATTTGTAAATGGATTGATGATGGAGCAAATTATGATGAATGGGTACTTACGCCATTAATTCATGATATTCAGCATCTTATACGAGAGGCTAATGTAGATTATATTATTGTAGATTATCCTTTTGCATACTTAAATAGTGAAATGCGAGAGTTTATTGATGTAACTATATTTATCGATACACCTTTAGATATTGCGATGGCTAGAAGAATTTTGCGAGATTTTAAAGAAGATACAATAGATGAAATACATAATGATTTGAAACATTACATGACATTTGCGAGAAAAGCATATTTAGAGGCAATTCATACTGTTAAGCCGAATTCGGATATTATATTGGATGGCTCTTTATCTGTAAGTAAAATAATTAATCATGCTGTAGAGGAACTTGGCCTGAGAGAAGTGATTGTCAATGGTTAAATGTATAGAGGAATATGTGCAAGTTGATGATTTTAAAATGTATACGAAAAAGTTTCAAGGAAAGAAGCTGCAGCCAGTTATTATAATGGAGGCAGGTTATGGCGATTATTCAAAGGCGTGGGACCATATTGCTGAAGAGTTGATGGAATATGGGACGGTACTTACATATGATCGAGCGGGATTAGGGAAAAGTGGGAAGAGTTCCAAGAGACGTATTAGTTCTGAAATGGTAAAAGATTTAAGAAGTTGCTTAGCGCAACTACAATTGAAACCACCTTATATTTTGGTAGGACATTCTTTTGGCGGTATAAATGCACGTTTATTTGCGACTTCTTATCCCAAAGATTTGTTGGGAATCGTTTTGGTTGATTCGACACCGGAAAATTATAAAGAAGATTTTCTGCCAATCATGTCTCCAGAATTTCAAGAAGCTTACTATAAACAGTTTGTATATGAAAGTTCTTATGAAGAGTTTACATTTAGTTTAAGTGAAGTAGATAGACATTGTAAATCAATGAATGATATTCCACTTGTCGTGTTAGCTGCGGGTAAAAAAGCTTTTTATTCGCCAGATGCACAAATGAAATGGTTACAATTGCAAGAAGAATTATTACGATTATCATACAATCATAAATTTGTAATTGCAGAAAAAAGCGGTCACTATATTCAAAAAGATGAACCATATTATGTAATAGATGCGGTTAAGTGGATTGTTGAGGTAGGGGAGAGATAAATATATATGTACACGTTATTTCAATACAATTGGCAAGTAAGGGATGATTGGTTTAAGTGGTGTGAACAACTTTCAAAGGAAGAATTACTCCGCAAGCGTGTAGGTGGTGTTGGGAGTGTTTTAGAAACATTATTCCATATTGTCGATGTTGAGTACAGCTGGATTAGTGCGCTTCAGGGAAAAGAAGATAATGAACCGCAGTTTAAAGATTATCAATCCATCCAAAAAGTGAAAGCGTTATCTGATTTATATAAACGAGAATTAGAAGATTTTTTACAAGAATGGTCATCTACCGTAGAATGTAAGATATTAAAAGCTTCATGGACGGATAAAACATATACATATGGTGAAGTTTTAAGACATGTAATTGTACATGAAATTCATCATATTGGTCAGCTATCTATATGGGCGAGAGAATTAAATCTTCAGCCTGTTTCAGCGAATTTAATTGGAAGAGGATTATAAATTTAGAAAACCGGCTTGCACTGTAAATGCAAGCCGGTTTTTATATAAAAGAAGATTTCCTAGTTGAAATCCTCGGATTTTTTCTGACGTATATGTAAAAACATTAAAATTGTAATGATGAAGAAAATCAACAATGTTTGTATGATCAAATTTTTAAATTGAAGCAAAACTGTCCACGATGTAACAGCATCTTTAAAAGCTTGGAGTGCAGAGTACGAGGAAGGATCAAAACCGTACTGTAGTAACTTTTTTGTTTCAATAAAAGTACTGTTTTCTTCATTGGAGTCTAATATTACGGAAATAAGTCTAGTATCTCCTCGTTTTGCTGTACTGACAAAACTATAATTACCATTAGTTGAAAAACTAGTTTGTAAGCCGTCAACACCTTGGAGTTTAATGTTTTTATTAAGAGAATAAATCATTTTATTTGTGTTGAAAACTTTTGAGTCTTTGAAGGTAAATTGGTAAGAGGTTAGTTTCGTAACATTCAATACATCTGGAAAGTCTTTTACTAATTGTGTCGCTAGTTTAGCTACGTCTATAGCTGTTGTAGTTGATTGTTTATTTGTATCGTTATTCATTCCAGTAGCATTTAAAAACGGGGATGGTTGTGATAACTTTAGTTGTTTTGCTTTCTCATTCATTAAAAGTGTAAAGTTATCTTCGTTTCCAGCAATGTGTTCTGCAAGGGCAAGTGCGGAACGATTATTCCCTGTCAAAAACAGTGCATGAAGTAAATCACGAACTGTCGTTTTATCTTTCGAAGTTACTTGTATAGGACTCGTTTCTGCTCGGAAAACTTCGTTACTTATTTTTACTAATTCATCTAACTGTATTTTTCCTTCATTCAGTTGTTCCAGTGTGATATACTCTGTCATTAATTTAGATAAAGTAGCTGATTGTATAGGAGTTTCTTCATTTTTTTTATAAACAACTTCACTTGAATTAGCATCTATTAAAATAGCTGATTTAGCTTGAATAATTGGACCATTTACATAGAGGTAAAAATATAAAACGATAAGTGCTGTAATAACAAAAGATAAGAATAAAATTGTGAACTTTTTCAAGAATTGCATAAGCGATCCTCCTACTATGACATCAATAATACTATTGTAAAAAGGAATGCTTAATTAGGAAGAAAGAAAAGGTAAAGAATTTCTAAAGAATTATAAAGGATTATTAAATTTGGATTTTAATGGAAAATAGAAGATCCAATTTCTTATATGGTAAGAAATTGGACCTAAAATTAAGTTGTATTAACATTTATATGGTTGTAGTTTTACAGTGAAAGTTGTTTTTTTATCATCACTATATACTTCAATTGTTCCTTTATGCAATTCCACAATACTTTTTGCAATTGCCAATCCGAGTCCAGATCCACCAGTGTTCGTAGAGCGAGATTTTTCAACGCGATAAAAACGTTCAAAAATATGAGGTAAATCCGTACTAGGAATAGGTTGGCCGTAATTTGTTATATCTATAGTAATCATGTTATTGCTTTCATAGGCAGCAAGGTCGATATATCCACCGTCGTTTCCATAAGCGATAGCATTTATAATAAGATTTTCAAACACTCGTACTAATTTGTCTCCATCAGCTAATACCATGAGTTTTTGAGATGGGAAAGAAGGTCGACATTCTATATTAGCTTCTTGAACTTGTATGCGGAATTGAACAGTTAATTGCCCAAGTAGCTCTACAATATCAATGGGAACAGAATATAAACTTAACTCTTTATTTTGAACACGTGTATATTCAAACAAATCATTCATTAATGCGTTAAGACGGGTTACTTTATCGTAAATGACTTGTATATAATGGCGTAATTCCACTTCATCTCTATAATTATCATGGTGGATTAAATTTACGTATCCAACTATAGAGGTAAGAGGAGTACGTAAATCATGCGATACATTTGTAATAAGTTCACTTTTTGCTTGTTCCGCCTGTCTTTCTTCATCAATCGAAACTTTCAATTGTTCAACAATGTGATTAACCCCGCTTGCTAACTCTTCCAGATAATTATGGTTTACGATAGAGACTTTATGATTGAAGTTTCCATTTGCAATATAACGAATTTCTTCTATCATTTTTTTAATACAAGTTTCATAATAAATCTTTCTTTCATGACGATAAAAAATGTATAGGTAGGATGAGAAAATAGAAAATAAAAACAAATAAGATACAATCATCATCCATAGAGATTCCTTTATTCCTTTATATTTTTCATATCCAAAAATTCTAATGAATTCTTTTCCGAGCTCGCTTAACGTAAGTGAACTTTCAATTACACTTGTAACAAGGCGATATATAATTAATTCAGTAATAGGAGTAAGTGTGATGGCTAACATAAACCAAAAAATTAACTTCCATTTTGGGATATCTTTTAATATATCAAATGCTTCATTTCTCAATTTTATAGCCTACTCCCCAAACAGTATGAATAAACTTCTCTCCATTCATTCCTGTTTCAAGTTTATCTCGTAAATTACTAATGTGAACCATTACAGTTTTATTTGAACCATAACCATCTTCGTTCCATACTCGTTCAAAAATTTCTTCGGAACTAAATACTCTTCCGGTATTACTCGCAAGTAAATATAAAATATCAAATTCAATAGATGTAAGTTTAATATATTCTCCATTTACTTTAACAGTATGATTATGTTTGTGTATTTCAGCAGAACGAATACGAATAATACCATCTTCATTTTTGGAGGAAGTGGCATTTTGGAAAGATGATCTTCGTAACAAAGCTTTCACTCTAGCTACTAATTCTAATGGATTGAATGGCTTAATCATATAATCATCTGCACCTGTCATAAGACCTAATATTTTATCCATATCTTCTGCTTTTGCACTCAGCATAAGAATAGGTACAGTATTATTCTCACGAACTTCCTGGCAAACTTCTAATCCATTGCGTTTTGGCATCATAATATCCAAAACCATAAGGTCAACATCATATGTAGAAATCATTTGCAATGCCTCATCGCCATCGTATGCTTTATAAATGTTATAGCCTTCATTTCGCAAATAAACAGCAAGTAACTCAACAATTTCTTTATCATCATCAATAATTAATATGTTTTTATTCATTATGTAGTTCCTTTCCTTACAAATCATTAACATTACTATAATATCAAACATTTATGTATTTTGTAGCAATGATTCACCATGAAATTTCATGTAACGTATAAAAAAGGGATTAAAACATTCATAACGAATACAAATAAAAAGGATATTTAAATACAGCGTTATATTGAAAGTTAGGAAGAAAGGTGACTTGAGATGTTATATAAGGATATATATTCATTTACTCCAACTGGAAAAATTGAAAATGATATAAAATCATTTCTATTAAAATACAATAAAGAACATACTTATAAACATTCAATTCGGGTGACAAAAGAAGCCCGTAAAATTGCGATTACGTATCATGTAAATGAAGAAAAGGCAGCGATTGCAGGATATTTACATGATATTAGTGCAATCTTTCCAAATGAAGATCGGGTTGCAGTTGCTGAAGAATTTGGAATAGAGATATTACAAGAAGAACGAGAATTTCCAATGATTATTCATCAAAAGTTATCGAAAGTAATTGCAAAAGAGATATTTAAAGTGGATGATGAAGAAATCTTAAATGCAATTTGCTGCCATACTACACTACGTAAACTTGCAACGAAAATGGATTTAGTGTTATTTGTTGCTGATAAAATAGAATGGGATCAAAATGGAGCACCACCATATTTAGTAGAAGTAAAAAAAGAATTAGAAAAATCTTTAGAACATGCTGCTTTTGCATATATTTCATATTTGTGGGATAGAAAAGACACGTTGAAAGTTATACATCCATGGCTAGAAGATGCATATTGGCAGTTAAAAGAAATTGTAGAGTAGAAAGGAATTAAGAATGCAATTAAAAGAATATATGAATGAAACATTCCCTGGAGTTACATTAGTACCACATATATACTTTCAATGGGAAAATCATTTGCATTTTCATTTTGGGAAAGGGAAAGACCTATTTGTAGAAAGAACCGACGATGTAAATAGGGAATACTTCACTCAGCTTTATACATAAAATAAATACTTATTTGAAGATATATTTTCAAAAGAAGATGAAGTTTTTTTAGTAACAAATGTTTATCGATTTAAAAAGGAAAATGTGAAAAATCCGCAGAAAATTAATATATATAGACGTTTTATTCATAATAGAGATTTAAAGTATCATATAAGGCAAGAAACAATACCTTTTTTATTTGAAGAAGAAGAAGCTGACTTGTATTGTACTTATCAATTTTCATTAAAATGTTTTGCTTGTGATATAAAGTATACACCGCTTATTCAAGCTGCAAATCATGAAGATTTTCTAGGTCTTTATCCTCGTTTTGGACGCAAAAAAGAAATTTCTTATCCAGATGTATTTCTCATAAATGCAACAAAAGATATTATCATGTTTATTTACGATGATAGAGGATGTGAAGTAATTGCGAAGAATAAAGAAACAATACGAAATTTATATGAGAAATATAAAGAGTGGATTCCAGATTATGAATGAGAAAGTATAGATAAAGTATTTACATGATAACAATAGGGGAAGTGAAGCATGTAATGAAACGTATTGCAATCGTATCCGCATGGGAACCAGAACTTACGTATTTGCATCAATATTATCCAAGTGAACGTATTGAAAAACGAGCAGCTTGGGAATTTCATTTTCATTATATTAATAATATGGAAGTTATCTCCGTAATAACTGGAGTTGGGAAAGTAAGTTGTGCTAGTTGTGTGCAATTATTAATTAGTGAGTTTCAGCCAGATGAGTTGTTTATGACAGGAATATGCGGAAGTCTATCAAATAAGGTGAAAAATGGACATATTGTAGTAGCCCTTAATGCAATACAACACGACGTTACTGCTGCTGGTTCAGGGGAAGATATTTTTAATTTATATAATGGTAGGACAGCACCTATTGAAACAACAAAGTCACTTGTAAGAAGAATAAAAAAGATACGATCTTATGATTCGATTCATTATGGTACATTTTTATCTGGAGATCAACGTATCCGTAGTTCAGAAATGAGATATTTACTCCATACTGTATATGGAGCATTAGCGGTTGATCAAGAAGTGGCAGCTTTTGCTTATGTGTGTCAAATCAATAACAAACCTTTTCTTAGTTTAAAAGCTGCATCAGATCAAGCAAATGATAAAACGAAAGAGGAACAAAAAATCTTTAAAATGTTAGCGTGTGAACGAGCGTGCGAGCATTTAATTGCTTTTTTACGTGTACATGAGATTAATGTAGTAAATAATAGATAGTAAGAGGGGTTAATATTGGAAAGTACAAATAAAATAGCTATTCTGGGTGCAAACGGAAACGCAGGGAAATTCCTTGTAAACGAAGCGTTAGAAAAGGGATATCAAGTAAAAATATTAACAAGAAATTCTAATAATATCAAAATAACAAATGAAAATTTAGAGATTATTAATGGAGATGCACGTGATTTTGTTTCAATACGCAAATTACTTAAAGGGTGTCGAGCTGTAATTAATACGGTAGGTCAACCAAAAAATGAATCTTATATTTTTAGCACAGTAACGAAGCATATTTTAGAAGCAATGAAAGAATTTGAAATAAAAAGATATATACTAATTTCTGGAGGTTCTTTAGATGTTACAGGAGATCAAAAGGGAATTGTAAATAAAATAGGAGCTACCTTGTTTAAAGTATTTTTATCAAAGATGATGCAAGATAAATATAAAGAATTGCAAACTATTCAAGGTAGTGATGTAGATTGGACAATTGTTAGATTACCATTTGTTATGGAAGGGAAGAGCATTGGAAATATAAAAGAGAGTTTAGTAGATATGCCAGGAATCAAAATTCAAAATAGTGATATTGCACCATTTGTTATAAAACAAATTAACAGTGAGAGATATGTAGGGAAGTGCCCGTTTATTTCAAATTAAATGTTAAAGAATGATGGGCAGAGTGAAACTAGTACATTTTACGTATTTGAATGCTAAGTTTAACACGAGTAAGTGGGGGAGAATTTTATATGATTCAATACAAAAGATGCAGTGAAGTAAGTATAGATTTAGTGTATGAAGCTTTTAAAGATGGATTTTCAGATTACATTATTAAAATGGAAGTTTCAAAAGAAGATTTTATAAAAAGGTTTTTGGGACCAGAAGGGAATTCACTAAAACATTCCTTTCTTGCTTTAGACGGTAACAAATCTGTTGGTGTAATACTTGGCGGGATAAAGGATTATGAAAACATAAAAACAATGCGTTGTGGAACATTAGCGGTTCATCCTAATTACCGCGGTATTGGTGTGAGTCAAAAATTATTTGAACTGCATAAGGAAGAGGCGCTTCAAAATGAGTGTAAGCAACTTTTTCTTGAAGTCATTGTAGGCAATGACCGAGCGATTCATTTTTATACGAAATTAGGCTATGAAAAAGTGTACGATCTATCTTATTATAATTTAAAAGATATGACTAAAATAATAAATAAAGATTGTAAGGGAATTGAAGTAAAACAATTAGAATTTCCAGCTTTTAAAGTTGAAATTCAGAAATGGTTACACTTCCATATAAATTGGCAAAATGATATGGATTATATCGGAAAAACAAACAATACATTTTATGGTGCATATGTCGATAATGATTTAAAAGGTTCTATATGTATGAATGAACAAGGTAAAATTAGTTTTCTTTTCGTAGACAAAGACTATAGAAATCGTGGTATTGGATCAAAATTATTACAAGTAGCAACAGAAAACTTAAATGTATCAAGTTTATCAATTGGGTTTCCAAACAACAATTTACTGGAAGGGTTTTTAAAGAAAACTGGATTTGAAAAGAATTCATTAGCACAATATGAAATGTATGTATTATTATAAAAAGCGAAAGGAGTCATTCTTTCGCTTTTTATTTTTGTGCTATATTGATATTTTACTTTGTATAATATTCTTTTTTTATGTAGAATAGATAGGATGGGAGGGGATGAAATGAATAATGGATTAAAGTTTAAGATTTTTGAATTGCATTGTTTCGTTCAAAAGACTTATTCTGATATTAAAATAGCATGTGATATTGCTATTTATCAAGAAAACACTTCTAAATATTTAATTTCATTAGGATTTTTAAATAAATCATATATGACTTATATAGAAGCAAAAAGATTTTATCGTGAAAATGAAGAACTTATAAGTGTAGAATTTGATAATTTCTTTCATACATATGATAAATTAGAACAAGAATTAAAAAAAGTTATTTCAACTGAAGATAAGAATCCTTCATTGCTACATAGCAGATTTGATCAGTTTCAGCAAAAAGTTGAAAATATAAATGACCTAATAAAAGTATTGCAAAACGCTCGTTAAAGAATACTTTTTCTTTTTCATATAGAAAGTATGCATTAAAAACATATTAGGGATATGACATATTGAAGAGGTGACTTTTGTTGATGACAGAAGTCATCTTTTTATAATACGGTTTTGCGTAATGTGATGTACTTTTTATTTTTTCTATTTTTGATAGGAATACATTTAAGCAGTTTCATATTTTAGGAAATTATACGAGGAAAATAAAATGAAGAATAAAAAAGAAATAGCTATAGTTGTATTAACAACAGGATTAGTTTTAACAAGTGTAGCACCATACGGAGTAGTTTATGCAGAAGAAACGGGTCAAATGCAAGTTGATATTCAAGAGGGTTCGTTCCGTACAGGTGAACTTACACAACCATCACAAAAGACGCCAGAGAATGTAGTGAAAGATGCACTTAAGGAAAAAACCGAGCATGCTTTGTCTCCAAAACAAGTTAGTGGGGACAAAGGGGTAGATTACAACGTTGTTCAAAAACGTGCTTCTTATGATGGGACTACACTTGTACGTATGCAACAAATATATGAAGGTAAAGAAGTATATGGACACCAATTGACTGCTCATGTAGATAAAAAGGGTATTATTAAAAGTATTTCAGGAGAAAGTGCACAAAATTTAACACAAGAAGATTTAAAGAATGCTAGTAATTTATCAAAAGAAGAAGCAAAACAATATATTTATACGAAGTACGGGAACGATATTAAATTTATTTCTGAGCCAGAAGTTAAGGAAGTTATTTTTGTTAATGAAAATCATGGACAGGCTACCAATGCATATCAAGTTACATTTGCCGCTGCAACACCAAACTATGTATCTGGAACTTATTTAGTGAATGCTCATAATGGTGATATGTTGAAAAATATGGTGCAAGAGTCAGATTTAAAAGTAAGTGAAGAGCATGTTGAAGCTATTAAGGAGAGTAAAAAAAGCAATTTTAAATCATTAACCGGAACTGGAAAAGATGATTTAGGAATAACTCGTACATTCGGTATTTCTGAACAAAGTAATGGGAAATATGCGCTTGCAGATTACACAAGAGGGCAAGGAATTGAGACATATGATGTGAATTATAGAGATATTAGTTTTGAAGAAAAATATTATCCTGGTATATTAGCAACTAGCACATCAACAACATTTAATGATCCAAAGGCGGTAAGTGCCCATTTCTTAGCAACAAAGGTATATGATTTTTATAAAGATAAATATAAGCGTAATAGTTTTGACAATAAGGGGAACAAAGTAGTATCAGTTGTACATGCATGGGATTCTGGAGAAACAGATGATCCTAAAAATTGGAGTAATGCATTTAGTGCTAATGTTAACAATGTTAGTATGCTTATATATGGTGATTCAATGGTTAGAGCGTTTGACATAGCGGGCCATGAATTTACGCATGCGGTTACATCTAGCGAATCTAATCTTGAATTTTTCGGAGAATCTGGAGCAATTAACGAGGCGTTATCTGATATTATGGGAACGGCTATTGAGAAATATATAAATAATGGAGAATTTAATTGGACAATAGGAGAACAAAGCGGCTCAGTTCTACGTAATATGAAAAATCCATCTTCAATCAATTTTTTTGATGGAGTACCGTATCCAGATGATTATAGCAAATACAGTAATTTAAACGGAGAAGATAATGAGGGCGTTCATTTCAACTCAAGTATTATTAATAAAGTCGCGTATTTAATTGCACAAGGTGGCACTCATAACGGTGTAACTGTAAATGGTATTGGTGAAGATAAAATGTTTGATATTTTCTATTATGCAAATACTGATGAATTGAACATGACTTCTAATTTCACTGAATTAAGATTAGCGTGTCTTAAAGTTGCAACAAACAAATATGGAGCGAACTCAATTGAGGTTGAAGCGGTCCAAAAAGCTTTTGATGCAGCAAAAATTAAAGGGACAGTGAAAGAAAACGAAAAAACTGCAGAAAACCAAGTCCCTGAATTAACTGTACCGCTTACAATTACACTGCGTGTTGGTGATACGTTTGACCCGATGAGTAATGTAAAAGCTGTTGATAAAGAAGAGGGTGATTTAACAAATAAAGTAAAACATAAAGGCGATGTAGATACTTCTAAACTAGGTACATACATTGTGAACTACTCGGTCGTTGACTCTCAAGGGGGGAATGCAACGGCTACACAGACTGTAATTGTAAAGGGAAATGGAGAAGCATTAGATTTAAACCCTACATTAACAGTGCCTACTGCAGCGACAATTCATGTAGGAGATTCATTCGATCCAATGGCAAAAGTATTAGCTATTGATAAAGAAGACGGTGATCTTACTTCTAAAGTAAAACTTAATGGTGAAGTAGATACCTCTAAAGCCGGTACTTACGTATTAACGTACACAGTTACAGATTCTAAAGGTCATAAAGTAACTGCGGAACAAACTGTAACGGTCAAAGTTAGAGATGAAGTTAAAAATGAAATACCAATACTAAAAGTACCTGCTACAACTACAATTACTGAAGGAGACCAATTCAATCCAATGGCAAAAGTATTAGCTACTGATAAAGAAGACGGTGATTTTACTTCTAAAGTAGCATATGAAGGTATTGGAGATACCACTAAAGCTGGTACTTTTGAAATAATATATAGTGTCACAGATTCTGTAGGTAATGAGGTACATACAATACAAAAAGTATTGGTGAAGGATAAAGATACTAGAAAAGCTAAAGGCGTTGCTAATAACAGTAATATCCCGAACAACAGTAATACCGATAAAAAAGAATCTACATATAAAGAGCTTCCCAACACAGGTGCCAGTACAACTAACAGTGCAACAATGGGCATATGGATGGTTATTGCAGGTACAGTACTCACTTTGGCTCGCAAATTTAGACAGATACAAAAATAACAGTAGGGATTATTTCTCGCACAATAATTATTAGATGAATTTTTTACTTAATAAGATTTTAGTATTTAAGTAGTGTATTTGGCTTCTATAAAACTTTTTGCTTGGACGCTATTTTGCCTACAGACCTACATTACATATAAAGCACGTTACTATTCTCATTCAAATAAAAGAATAGTAACGTGTTTTTTGATTTAAAAATAGCCTAAATTCAAAAGGTCATGAGTGTGGAAGTAATTCAAATCTGCCATTGATAAGTTACTAAAAACACTTTGTTTTAATGAAAGTTTAACTCTATATGACAACATGAGATTTTCGGTATTTACCAGGTGTTTCGTTAGTGAATTTTTTGAAAATTTTAGTAAAATAGCTTTGATCACTAAAGTTGAGCGAAGCACATATGTCTGATAAGGGATAGGTTGTGAAAGTTAATAATTTTTTTGCTTCTTCGATTCGTTCACGTTGAATGTACTCAATTAATGAAATACCGACTTCTTTTTTGAATAATATAGATAAATAATCTGAATTTACGTTTGCAAATTTAGCAAGTTGTTTAACTGATATTTGATTGTAAATATTTTCAAAAATATAGTTTTTGCAAATAGCGATAGTCTTTGAGTATTTCTTTACTTTTTGTGCTTTTACACGGTCTGCAAAAGTACAGAAAACATTTCTTAATAAATCCCAAACAGATTCTGTGTCTTTTAAATCCTCTGTCTTTTGGATGTGTAGATCGTAAATCTTGTAAGCAATCCCGGAAGGAAGTCCTCCTTTTATAGCATATCTAGTAGCAAGTGTGATGGATGAAATACAAATGTTTTTATGACGTCTTAATTGATGGAATGAAGATAAGGATGAAAGAGTATCTTGTTGGAATTCGTAATAATATTTGAGTACGCTTTCTTTATCCCCGTTTTCTATAGCTCCAAGTAGTTGGTTCTCTATATACAAATTATGACAGATAGATTCGTTTTTTTGCATTGAAATATATACATCCTCGTTTAAGATACTGCTATGATTTACATGAAATGAGTCACTGTTATTTGAAAAGGTACGTACATCTGATTTTTTTTTGTAGAGAATGTTATAGAACAATATTGCTATATTTACAAAGAAATTTTGATCTTTGACTGACAATGAAAAATAATAATCTCTTGTTCGTTTATAATTCGAAATAAAATTAAGGTTACTATCCGTTTTACTTGTAGAAAAATTTACATGTGTCAAGGGCCCAATAATAACAGTACCGTTCACCATATAATGACTCTTTATGTGAATTAAAATGAAGTGCCCTAAATATTGGTGAGATCTGAAGATGGGCGAATTATTTGAATCATTTTTTTGAAAAAGCACATGTAACTGTTCTATTTTTGATTTATAGAACGAATGTGATTCATCTTTTGATGTAAATTCTAAAAGAATATTTTTGTTACAATCTAAAAAACAAACTGGAATTTCAAAAGATTGGAAAAACAGATTACAAATGTACTCTATCTCAACTAGACTGAGCTTTTTATTCATATTATTCCTCCTTACAGTTGTGTGTAATAGTTGAATGTTTATATATTCCTTTTTTTCATAAGTAGAAACGGAAAAACTTTATCTATAAAAATTATAAACTTCTAAGAATAATACCATAATTTAACATGATTAGCACATATTATTTGAATATACAGGTAATAGTTTTGGGGAGTAACGTAAAATATGAATTGTCATACTTATTCGTTGTTCATTGTTTATATGTATCAAAAATGATTAAGATTGGATTTTAAATAGGGATAGGAAGGGAGAGATTAATGAATTGAAGTTAAGTTAAGTAATTAATGAAAATTTGCGATAGAAGTTAATATGTAACGATTTTTGAAGTAGAGATATAAGTGCAATTCAGGGGAAAAACTACATATATCATACGGAGAGACAACGTAATAATAGAAAATAAGAAGAGTGAATAAGTGATTGTAAACAATGGATTGTTGGACGACTATGTTTTAGGTTACTCGTTTAAATCTGGTACTTGGCACACTATTACTTTTAAGAGGGTAATAGTAATAAAGAGATTTTTAAAATGATAGAAGTAGTAAAGGGGATAAGAGAAATGAAAAAAATATTTAGTGTGCTTTTAGTATTTTTCTTAACATTTTCTACATGGTCTAGTGTATTGGTAAAGGCAGCTTCACCATCCAAAGGTACTTTAACGATTCATAAATATGAACAAGAAAAAGATGGCGCACCGGGGCTAGAAGGTGATGGCTCTGCAAATCAAGAGGTACCAACAAATGCGAAACCGTTAAAAGGTGTAACGTTTGAAGTGAAAAGGGTTGCGTCGTTTGAAAAAATTTCAAACGATGGGAAAATCGTGAAAGAAGATGTGAAGCCTGTAATGGGAGCAACTCCAACTCAAGTAGTAACAGATGATAACGGACAAGCTGTATTAAAAGATCTTCCGCTAGGACGTTATGAAGTGAAAGAAGTGGCAGGACCCCCGCATGTTAACCTAAATCCAAATACGTATACAGTGGATATTCCATTAACGAATAAAGAGGGTAAGGTACTAAACTATGATGTTCATATGTATCCGAAAAATGAGATTAAACGTGGTGCAGTTGATTTACTAAAAACTGGTGCAAATGAAAAAGCATTAGCAGGTGCAGTATTCTCTTTATTAAAAAAAGATGGTACAGAAGTGAAAAAAGAGTTAGCAACAGATGGTAATGGGCATATTCGTGTGCAAGGATTAGAGTATGGGGAATACTATTTCCAAGAGACAAAAGCGCCGAAAGGGTATGTACTAGATCCGACTAAACACGAGTTTTTTATAAAGACCTCCGGAACTATTAACGAAGATGGAACAATTACTTCTGGTACAGTAGTTAAAGTAGAAGTGCAAAACTATGAAGAACCAAGTATTGATAAAAAGATTAACGGGAATTTGGAAGCGTTACCAATTAATCCGTTAACTAATTACAATTATGATATCAAAACATTAATTCCAGAAGACATTAAAGAATACAAAAAATATGTAGTAACAGATACTTTAGACGATCGTTTAATGATTCAAGGAAAACCAGTCGTAAAAATTGATGGAGCGGAAGTAAATGCAAGCATTGTAGAGGTAGCTGTAGAAGGCCAAAAAGTAACAGCCACAGTAAAAGATTTCACAAAGTTAGATGGTAAAAAAGAATTTCATTTACAAATTAAATCACAAGTAAAAGAAGGAGTACTATCTGGTTCGGAAATTTTAAATACAGCAAAAATTGATTTTATAAATAAAAATGATGTAATTGGAGAAAAGGAATCTAAACCTGTAGTTGTTGTTCCGACAACTGGAATTATCGAGTTAACAAAAGTTGATGGTGCTGATAAGAAGAAATTAAAAGGTGCGGAGTTTGTACTTAAAGATAAAAATGGAAAAATAGTTGTTGTGGCAGGTAAAGAAGTCACAGGTGTATCAGATG
Source organism: Bacillus sp. K2I17 (assembly GCF_002209985.1). Classification (NCBI taxonomy): domain Bacteria; kingdom Bacillati; phylum Bacillota; class Bacilli; order Caryophanales; family Bacillaceae; genus Bacillus; species Bacillus sp. K2I17. The sequence goes on along the minus strand of NZ_NJGF01000031.1, from coordinate 12,042 downwards.
AAAATGGTGTTATTAAATGGACTAACATTCCGTATGGAGACTATCAAATTTTTGAAACGAAAGCACCAATTTATACAAAAGAAGATGGTATAACAGCTTCATATCAATTATTAAAGGACCCTATTGATGTAAAGATTAGCGAAAATAATCAAACGGTTAAATTATCGATTGAAAATAATAAAAGTGGATGGATTCTTCCTGTAACGGGTGGTATCGGAACGACTCTATTTACTGTACTAGGTCTTACGTTAATGGCTACAGCGGCATTTGTTTTCTTTAGAAAAAAGTTTGCTAATAATTAAGGTTTTAGGAACATGTAACCAAGTGATGTGAAAAGGGGAGAAGCAAAATGCTTCCCTCTTTTCAATATTTTAGTATATACAGAGGTGGAAATATGAAACGAAATCTTGTTTTAGGAGGTATTTTTTTATTTGGATTAGCTATTTTTTTATATCCTACTATTAGTAATTGGTTGGCGACTCGTGCACATTATTCTGAGATTAGCTCCTACGATAAGAAGATCAAAGTACTACAAAAGAAAGAAGTTGAACGTAGGGAAAAAGAAGCAACCGAATATAATAAACAAGTTCAAACTTCCATGAAAACATTTGCAGATCCATTTTCTGAAGAAAAAAATAATCATCAAGCGTATGCTGATGCGTTAAATTTAGGTGATGTAATGGGGTATATTGAAATATCGAAAATTAATATAAAACTGCCAATCTATCAAGGGACCTCTGAGGAAGTATTGAGTCGCGGGGTAGGTCATTTAGATTATTCTTCACTTCCAGTAGGTGGAGAAAATACGCACACTATTTTAACAGGGCATCGTGGTTTACCATCATCAAAATTATTTACAGATTTAGATAAGTTGAGTGAAGGAGATCTTTTTTATATTCATTCTTTAGACAAAATTCTTGCTTATAAAGTAGATCAAATTAAAGTAGTGTTACCACACGAAACGGACGATTTAAAAATTGTGAAAAATAAAGATTATATAACATTAATTACATGTACGCCTTATGGAGTAAACACAAATAGATTACTGGTTCGAGGTGAGCGTGTGGAGTTTAACGAGAAAGAAAAACAAAAAATGGGTAAAGAGATATTTATGTTTAATAAGTGGACCGTAGTAATCTTAATCCTATTATTATGTGTGTTACTAGTCGCAATTTATAAGAAAAAATTAACTCGATAGAATGAATTTATTTATCCTGTATTAATGGGCAGTGGGACCGAAAATCCAGAGATAAGTAAAGAAGGTATATAGGGGATGAAGTAAATCCTTACTGAAAAAAGTTTCACTTTATTCGACTGTAGAAAAAATACGGTAAAGGTGGGAACAAAGGAATTGAAGTTACAATTAAAGTTGGTAAGTATTCATTTTATGGTTTTGTTAATGTTATGTGTAAGTTTTGTCGTATATGCACCAAAAGAAGCATATGGATCCACGACTAACTTAGAAGGTCTAGGGGATATATCGCGTTATAATGCTGTTGTCTTTGGTAACCATATAGCAGTAGGTGGAGACATTGAAGGAGCAATTGCAGTTCAAGGTGATATGGATGCATCTGGTTATACAATTGTAGGTGCAGCAGCGGGAACATCTAATATAGTTGGGGAAAAATGGGATGATGAGGGATATCCATCCTTGTTATTGTCTGGAAAATTTAAAAAATCAAGAGAGGAATCTTTTATCATTCAAAACGGAATAGTCGTAATGACAAAAGAGAGTGATCCAGATCGTATCATACAATCTTCTTATGATCGTATCGTTTATAAAGAAAAACTAGAAATTGACGCGAAATTTAATGAATTTCACAACATAGTGAACCAAGTCAGTAAAAATGCAGGTCAATTTAAAACGAATACCCCAATTCCAAATATGAGTTATGGAATCGGAAAAGATATAAACAATCCTAATATTTATGTTTCATCAGAACTGGTAGGGAAAATCAATTTAGATATAAGAGATGTCTCTTTACCTAATGCTAAAGGAAAAGATTTTATCGTTATGTATTCGGATGCAATAGAGGTTACATTTAAAAATGGTGCTATCTTATATGACACGAACAATATTGGTAGGGCTACAGATATAATTCCTACATCACAACCCTATTCTCCTAATTCACCGTTCACTGAGTTATACGGGAAGGTGATTTGGGTTTTTCCTAATGCAAAAAAGATCACAACAGAGGGATATGGTGTCGTTGGGAGTGTGTTTGCTCCAAATGCTGTATTAGAAACAAAAGGCGGTTCGATTAATGGACAAGCATTTGTCGGTGCAGTACAACAAACTGGTGGATTTGAATTTCACAATTTCAAATTTAATTGGCAACATTGGAACAAGCCTAGTACAGGAAAAGTAAAGATAAAAAAAGTAGATAGTAATAATGATAATAAAGAATTGATGGGGGCAAAGTTTCATATTGAAGATTCAAATAAAAAGGTAGTTGGTGAGTTAGTAACAGATGAAAAAGGGGAAGCGATATCAAAAGAATTACCAATAGGTAACTATACTCTTGTGGAAACAGAAGCGCCTAAAGGTTACGAATTATTAAAAGATAAAATAGCTGTAAAAATAGAAAAAGATGCAGTAGTAGAAATTAAAATAGGAAATAAGAAATTACCAGATCCGATGGGGAAAATGAAGCTAGTGAAAGTAGATACGGGAGATAAAAATAAAAAGCTAGCAGGAGCAAAGTTTCATATTGAAGATTCAAATAAAAAAGTAGTTGGTGAGTTAGTAACAGATGGACAAGGAGAAGCGATATCAAAGGAATTACCAATAGGTAACTATACCCTAGTGGAAGTAGAAGCACCTAAAGGTTATGACTTATTAAAAGATAAAATAGCTGTAAAAGTAGAAAAAGATGTAGTAGTAGAAAGTAAAATAGGGAATAAGAAATTACCAGATCCAATGGGGAAAATGAAGTTAGTAAAAGTAGATACGAGCGATAAAAATAAAAAGCTAGCAGGGGCAAAGTTTCATATTGAAGATTCAAATAAAAAAGTAGTTGGTGAGTTAGTAACAGATGAAAAAGGAGAAGCGATATCAAAAGAATTGCCAATAGGTAACTATACCCTAGTGGAAGTAGAAGCACCTAAAGGTTATGACTTATTAAAAGATAAAATAGCTGTAAAAATAGAAAAAGATACAGTAGTAGAAATTAAAATAGGGAATAAGAAATTACCAGATCCGACTGGGCAATTTGAAATTGAGAAAGTTGATGATAAGGATATTAATTTAAAACTAAAAGGTGCTGTATTTCAAGTATTAGATAAAGAAGGTAAAGAAGTTACTAGATTAACAACGGATGAAAAAGGAAAGGTGATTTCCAACCAGTTAGTACTTGGAAAGTATATGATTAAAGAAATAAAAGCGCCAAACGGTTATATGTTACTTAGAGATCCAATAGAAATAGAAATTACAGAAGCGGTAAGGACACAAAAACTAACAGTGAAAAATGTGAAAAATAATTGGGTAATTCCTAATACTGGTGGCAGCGGAACAACAAGTTTTTACGTGATTGGTTTTGTGCTAATGTTTGGTGTGTTATGCTTATATAAGAAAAATCGTATATAAATAGTATAAAAACAGTTGTGTATTATGAACTGATTCCATAAAGTTAGAAAATCGTTTGGTTAGAAAAATTTCCAGCATGAGTTCGGTATTGTACTGGATTCATGCTATTAAATTTGTTGAAGAAGGAAGGATAATAGTAAACATAGAATATATTAATAAATCAAAATGTTTACGAGGTGAAAGTGATGGCAACAAAACAAGATGAAATTAAAGTAGTAGTCGGCGCTGGCGTGTTTAATAATAATCCAGGTTGGATTCAAACACAAGAAGATGAACTTAACTTATTAGACAAAGCTACGTGGGAAGAAAGATTTGAATACAACTCTATTTCAGCTATTTTAGCTGAGCATGTATGGGAACACCTTACTTTTGAAGAAGGTATAAGAGCAGCTGAAATTTGTTATGAATTTTTAAAGCCAGGAGGGCATATTCGTTGTGGTGTTCCTGATGCATTCTTCCGAGATGAAGCATACCAAAACATAGTTCAAATAGGCGGACCTGGCCCGAAAGATCATCCAGCAGCAAGTCATAAAATTGTTCATAATTATAAAACATTAACGGAAATGTTTAAATTTGCTGGATTTGAGGTAGTTTTACTTGAATATTGTGATGAAAATGGTCAGTTTTATTACAACGAATGGGATGCAAACGACGGTGTTATTTTCCGTTCGAAAAGGTATGATTCTAGAAATAAAGGTGAGAAGCTTGGTTTTCCATCTTTAATTGTTGATGCGATTAAGCGGTAAGTCATTCAATAAAAGCAAGGGTTAATACTATAATTTCATGAGTCGCAAATGCGGCTTTTTTTATTGGTGCGTAAGTCTATATTTAATAAGGAAACGGATATACATGATAATTATTTTTCAACATTATATAACTCGACTTGGAAAATATTTAAGTTTTTCTCATTACCATTAACTTTAAATTAATACTTCGTTGACATAAAGATTTATTTTATATTTATATTCGTGTAAAATAGAGTGAGAACATACATTCTGTATAAAGGGGCAATCAATATGATAGCTGAAATTGGGAAACTAACTAATGGGTATATTGTAAAATTTGAACGCCGATTTCCAAATACAATAGAGGAAGTTTGGTCTGTTTTAACAGAAAACAGTAAGCTTAAAAAATGGATGTCTAATTTACAAATTGAAAGTCTTAAAACGGGTGGAATAATAAAGTTCGACATGATGGACGGTTCATTTATAAATATTGATATTTTAGAGTGTCAAGTAAATTCAGTACTTGAATTTACTTGGGATAAAGATCGTGTCCGATTTGAAATACATAAAGAAGAAAGTGGAACTCTTTTACTTCTTAAAGAGTACATTCATGTATTAACTGATCATACACCGAAAGATATAGCTGGTTGGCATATTTGCTTAGATCTTTTTTCTTCCGTACTAGAAGGAAAAGAAAAAGAATTTTCTAAAGATGAATGGCAACAATGGTTTGAAACATATAAGGATAAGATCCTTGAAGTGAGAGGGTAATCGTATAAAAAGTTATATTAATTATGTAATTATTACACTGTAAAAACGATTTTAAAGAAAAATAAGAATAGAGGTTAATATGAAAGTAAATCAATTAATTGCTAATAACATAAATAAATTAGATACAGTGATTCCATTTAATAAGTCGTTTGGAATCGCTGGTTTATCAGGCTCAGGTAAAACAACCTTTTGTCAAACGATTGGTGAAGAATCAAAAAAACGATTAGTTTCTTTATTGCCAAAGGCTGAATATCAATATTTATTTCCTAACATTATGCAAACGAATTTTAGTGCTATTAAGATAGAAGATATGCCTTTAGTTCTTTTTCTAGGAAAATCATCGATTTCTTCCAATCCACGTTCAACGATCGGTACACATACTGGTGTTTTCACAGAGGTACGTGAAAAACTTGCTGATGTATTTCATCTTTCACCTGAGGTTTTTTCATTCAATAACCAGTTAGGCTGGTGTACTGGCTGTAAAGGCCGAGGTACTACTAAAAATATTGAGTGTAAAAAATGTAAGGGAAAACGTTATAGCGAAGAAATCGAACAACATAAGATAGATTTATTTGCTAAACCACATACAATTTCAAATATTAATGATTTAAGTGTTGAGTCTATTCTTTCGTTAGCGGAAGAGTTAAATATTAGTGAAGCAAAGCAACATATACTGCAAAATATAATTAATATGAACATTGGTTATTTAACATTAAATCGAATTATGGGTACGTTGTCAGGTGGAGAGTTAACAAGACTATATTTGGCTGAATTTATGGCAGTAAGCGAAAATGCTGTAATTATTATTGATGAGATTTCAGTTGGACTTGATCATGAAACATTATTACAAATATTAGAAGAGATTAAGCAGTTAGGGTGTAAAAATCAAATTTGGCTCATTGATCATTCAGATACTGTACTGGATACAACAGATGAGCAATTGTTCTTTGGACCTGGTAGCGGAAAATATGGTGGACAAATTGTGAAAGAATCGCCAAGACCAAAACCAATACTGTCGGATCTAAATAAAGAAGTACCAACAGAATACTATACATTCCATGAATTATATTGCCGTAATATCCAAATGGCGGAGTTTCAAATCCCTAAAAATAGGCTTGTGACGGTTACTGGAGAATCTGGATGCGGGAAATCTACACTTGTCAATGAATGTTTAGCTACAGATTTCTTGAAACGATATCCAAAAGATAAATTAGTTATGGTAGGACAAGATCGAAATCAATCCATTACAAGTCGATCAACTGTAGCCACTTTCCTAGATATTAAAAAGAAACTCACAAAGTATAGCGAAGAAATTGATGATATTTTTGAGCGTTCGATTGAGGATATTATAGATGAACTTCCAAATGAAGATATTGCGTATAAACGCTTGAGTCTACTAATTAAACTAGGACTTGGTTATTTAACGTTAGAACGAAAAACACAAACATTATCAACAGGTGAGTTTCAATGTGTTCATTTAGTTTCGGAGTTATTTGCAAACACAAGAAATCCACATACATTATTTATTTTTGATGAGCCTTCAAAAGGTTTATCACAAAATATTTTAAACCAATTTATAGATAGTGTTAGAGGGATATTACAAGATGAATCAGTCTCTATCATCATGATTGAACATAATAGTTATATGTTAGAAAGCTCTGATTATATTGTAGATTTCGGGAAAAGACAGCTTGAATCTATAAAACATCTTGATGTAGTAAGTCATGAAGATTATTATCGTCAAAAAAGCAGTGTGAATAATGCTGAGCAAATACATATTTCTTCAGCACTTAAGCATAAAGAAGGCGTTCACTATTTAGAAGAAAATCATATTCACTATTTTAAAAATGCCGAAAACATTTATAAGGGTGGTATTTTAAAAAGTTTATCATCAATGGCCCGTTTAATTTATAGTGAATATGAATCTGATACAATTGCACCTGTTGTTGCTATTGATCTTGAAAGACATTTATATAGTCAATATAGTTTTTTATATGAAATTGGTGGATTAATTAATCATATTGTAGCTGCTCATCCAACTAATAAAGATACGAGAAGTTTTGATTTCTATTTACAGGACAATCATTGTCCATCTTGTTCTGGACGTCTTCAAATTGAAGTTTTCGATAAAGATATTACAATTCAAGATAAAAACGTTCCATTTTGGGACGGTTTATTCGATCCGGAAATCATGAAAGTATTAAAATTTTATCAATATGAAAAAATAGAATTTCTATTTGAAGAAATTAAAAATGAGCTTGGTCACGATTTATCAAAGAGCTATAATGATATGTCAGAAGAAGAAAAGCATACGTTTTGGTACGGATATTTTGAAAAATCATTTTATGATAAAAAAGGAAAGACACGCAGAACATGGGTAGGATTTAATACGATTATTGGTGGATATATTGTTATTTCTAAAGCAGCTATTAAAGAAGAAATTAAGTCTTCTAAAGAAATGATGACATGTCCAATTTGTGAGGGTACGGTTTTAAATCATCATAAACCGCTTAAATTTGCTAACTTCGATATTCGTGAAGTTATCAATCAACCAGTTGATGAAGTGTTGAAAATAGTTGGTGATTTACCTGCACTTCATAAATTAAAGTCTATAGTTGGTGGCGATATGAGATTGACAGAAGATGTTTCTTTATTACCAAGGAAAGCACAAGTGGCACTGAAAATGTTTGAATTAGAACAGGCAAGCTTTTCAAACTATGAAATGGTGTTACAAAATGTATTACCATTCTGGGACGAAATAAAAGGAAATATCGAATCCATTAGTGTTAATAATCAAGTAACTATTTGTGATTTCCCTAATGTTTATGAAACGAGAGAAAACATTATAGATAAGTATTTCACAAATGGTAAATATAAAAAACTTACGTATGTATATGAAGCGTTTGGATACAAAAAGTTAGTTACCCAAATTAATAAAATTAAAAAAAGTAATCCATGTCCATTCTGTAAAGGGAAGAAAGTTATTACTGAAGATAATTTGCATGATGGTGTGTTTAAACTAACAATTCCATGTGTAACTTGTAATACAAGTGGTATTAATGATGAAGGACTAAAAGAAGTGGTTGAGGATGTGGATGTACAAACATGGTTAACTGGAAAAGTTAGTGATGTTGTGGATGAGAGCTTATTAACAGAAGCTGTTGCGCAAATACCAATTTTTAATCGTATTCGCGAATTGGATAAACGAGATATGATGGCGGTTTATGAATGTCTTGAGAGTAATCAGTAAAGTTTTATTAGTTTATGTGTTATTAACATAACTTATATAAAATATAAAACGTATATTCTTTATAATGTTTATAATAACGCAGTATGAGTATTACAAGGTAATGAAAGAAGATCCAATTTCTTAATGTGAAAATTAAGAAATTGGATCTTTTAGTATTTTCATGTCCCGTATACTATAGTTCCAACTAAATATATATGGAGGAGAGATAAAAAATAATAGGGATGAACAGTTGATATATTATGTAATTATTATATTATAAAAATGATGATTAGGGGTAAAAACAGTTTATTAGTTATATATTTGTTTATTAATCATGTTGTTTTATTGTCTGATTTTTTAAATTTAACAGAAATATATACTTGAATGAAGTATATATTTCTGTTAAATTTATCCTATGGACAGAACAAGTTTAATTAAAGGTCATTTAGAAATGTGTGTATTATCTATTTTGTCGAAAAAGAAAAGTTATGGTTATGAGATTATGAAAGAACTTGAAGTAAACAATTTAAAATTGAAAGGAGTAGGAAGTATTTACCCCATTTTAACTAAGTTGAAAAATCAAGAGTGGGTTAATACTTATCAAGAAGTAACAGACAATGGTAAAGTTAGGATTTATTATGAAATTAATGAAAACGGAAAAATACGTCTTGAGAAGAAAATTAACGAGTGGTTAGAATTGCAATCGGATATTCAAACATTATTAAAAAGTGGTTTGAAAGGAGACCTTCTGAAATGAGGAATAGATTGATAGGTAAAGAAAAGCAATTTTTAACAGACGTACTTAAGGAATTAAAGCAATACGATATTAGTTTAGAAGAAATGGAAAATGTAAAGCGACAAATATTAGAACATATTCAAGAATGTCGTGAACATGGTGAAGATAGTATAGATGATTTAGGTACACCCCAATTATTTGTTCAAGATTATTTAGAAATAAATGAAATTGATTTACAAGTTAAAATGAAACAACTTAAAAATAAAAAGGGTAAATTAAACACATCTATGTTACGTGACATATTCATCGCAGTTATTACTTACCTTGTCTCGCAAACTACATTGACAATATTTTTAACTGGATCATTTAATCCAACTAAAAGTAAAAATACATTCCAGTATAATCTTTTATATCGTATTTCAGAAAATCAATGGTGGAATTCATTATTAATAATGATTAGTTTTATGCTCTCTGTAGCAGTATTTATTAGTTTAGTAAGTTATAAAAAAAGAAAGCTGTCTAAAGCATAATGAAGAATACGATCTATAAACTGTCTCTAATTTATATTCTTTGTAATGTATTAATGTTATGTATTACAGATCCAAAAGTTTACGCTCAGCAAAATATTAAAATTGCATTAGATAAGTATATTGAAAAATTTATAAAGGAACAGAACATTCCGGGAGCTTCTGTTGCAATTGTACATAATAAGGATGTATTCTTCACAAAAACGATGGGGATTACTGGAGAATCTGAAAAAAAGGTAACTAGTAAAACCCCATTTGCAATCGGCTCAATAAGTAAATCTTTAACAGCTTTAGCTATAGTGAAATTAATAGAAGATAAAAAAATAAAATTAGAGGATGCAGTTCAACGATACCTCCCCTGGTTTAAACTAAAAGATTCTCAAATATCCTCAACTATAACAATCCAACATCTACTAACTCATACAAGTGGAATAAGCACATATGAGGGCTTATCATTATCGGATAAGCAATCCAAAAGTTCTACAGCATTAAAAGAAAATGTAATGAAACTTTCAAATGTAAAATTAACTGCTCCACCAGGTGAAAAATATCAATATAGTAATGCGAATTATATAATACTTGGTGCACTTATTGAGGCCGTTACAAATGAAACATTTTCATCATATATGGAAAAGCACATTTTTCAGCCATTAAATATGAATGGTGCGGCAGCAAGTAAAGAGACTGCATATGAAAAAGGTTATTTAACAGGTTATCAGTCTTGGTTTGGCATACCGAAAAAAAGTATAGTCGCCTATGATAATGCCGGGGCACCGTATGGCTATATTACTGCAAATTTAGAAGATATGATTCAGTATACTATGTTTTTGAATCGGTCAGAGGATGCTCAATTCTTAAAGCAAGAAAACATGGATCTTTACCTTTCACCACTTTATAAAATAAATTCAGAAAAAAGTTATGGTTTTGGATTAAGAACAGCAAATATAAATGAAAGCAACACGATGATTTGGCATTCAGGATCAACGCCCGATGCTCGTGCAGAAATATTTATTTTAAATAAAAGTGGCTGGAGTGGTGTGATTTTAACAAATAAAAATCATGTTTTAGAAGAATCGGCACTATCGGTATTGAAAAATGGGATTATTAGTATTTTGAATGGAGAAGAACCGGTTAATTCCCCTAAAAACATACCATTTACACAAATTATTTTGTTGATAGTTACACTTATACTTTTCATAATATCATTTATGTTAATTAAAAAGTATAAACATATGAAAACTGCAAAAAAGGTAATTTGGTTATCCATAGGGATTCTATACCTACTATTATTTATTACGTTCATCCCAATTCTTACTTTTAGTACAAGATCACCATGGCGCACGATTAAAATGTTTGCGCCAGACGTAGCTTTATTTACAAGTATTATTGTAACTTTATTAGCTGTGAACGGGCTAATTTCAATCTTTATAGCCTTAAGGAGGAAAAAGGTATAAAGGTAAATAATTAAAGAAATATAATTTAAGCGTTATAAACAGTTGACTCTCACACGATGTCATTGTTTAAGATGAAGTTGAGCTTCGAAGTAGATGTAATTCATAGGAGGAAAACATGTTTAAAATAGGGGATTTTTCAAAACTATCTTCCATTAGTATACGTATGTTGAGACACTACGATAAAGTGGAATTATTACAGCCAGTAAAAGTCGATGAGCAAAGTGGATATCGATACTATTCAGCAGCCCAATTGAAAAAAGTAAATCGAATTCAAACGTTAAAAGATATGGGATTTAATATTGCTACTATTAAAGAAATAGTAGAATCCGATAATATAGATGGTATTAAGGAACAATTTTTAAATCGTAGTGCTCAAATTAAGGAAAACATGAATAACCTCCAAAAACAATTACGTCTTCTCGAAGCCTCAATGAAAACGATGAGAGAGGATGTTGTTGAGATGAACTATCATGTTTCAATAAAAGAAATTCCAGAAAGAAATGTAGCTAGTGTTAGAAAGATTATTCCATCGTATAATTGCGAAGGGGATGTATGGAGTATATTAATGCAAGAAATTCATATGAAAAATATTAGTATTGCTCATCCGAGTTATAGTATTGCGGTTTTCCATGATCGTGAATACAAAGAAAATGATGTGGATGTAGAAATACAGCTAAGTATTTTAGGAAAACATGAAAATACAAATGATGTTACATTTAAAAATATTGAATCAACTCATGTGGCGTCTATAACAGTTAATGGAAGTTATGAACAAATGACAGCTGTAAATGAGGCTGCAGCAAAATGGATTGAGACAGAAGGTTACGAATTAGCAGGCCCGATATTTAACATTTATCATGTGAGCCCAGCGATGGAATCGGATCCTAATAAGTGGGTTACAGAAGTTTGTTATCCAGTAAAATGATGATAAAGAAAAAAGGCATATACATTGATATTATCCCCTTAAGGTAGACAGTGTAAAAAGACCATGAACAAACATGGATGTTACACTTC